>CAJANQ010000387.1 GCA_903941145.1 uncultured Actinomycetes bacterium | reverse complement strand
TGCCCGGCAGCTGCCAGTCCATCAGCACCATTGAGTAGGGGTGTCCTGGCTGGAGCTGTGCGACGGCGTCCTCGCCGGTGGCGACCAGCGTCGCGCTCACGCCGAGCCGTGCCAGCTGCTCCTGGACGAGGAGCTGGTTGGTGGTGTTGTCCTCGACCACGAGCACCTTCGCGCCGGCCGGCAGGTCGGGCCGCAGGACGCCCTTGCGGGGCTCGTCGGTGGTGGCCGGCGCAGGGAGGTCGACGGCGAACCGGCTGCCGGCCCCGACCGCCGAGTTCACGGTGACGGTGCCGCCGAGCAGGTCCACGAGGCCCCGCGTGATGGCGAGTCCGAGTCCGGCGCCGCCGAACTGGACGACGGCGTCGGCCGCCCCCTGCTCGAACGGCCGCCACAGACGCTCGAGGTCGTCGGGGGCGATACCGGTGCCGGTGTCGACCACCTCGAGCCGGACGCGGTCCGGCTGGCCGTGGACGGTCGACACGGTGATCGAGATGGTGCCGTCGGGCGTGAACTTGGCTGCGTTGGTGACCAGGTTGGAGAGGACCTGGCTGACGCGGGGCCCGTCGACCATCACGTAGGTCGGGACGTCGTCGGCCACCTCGGAACGGACCCGCACACCCGGTCGGGCCAGGTCGTTGGCCAGCTCGGTGGCGTCGTCGACCAGCGAGCGCAGGTCGGTGGGCCGGGTGTCGGGCTCGGGGCGGCCGGCCTCGAGGCGCGAGTACTCGAGCAGGTCGTCCACGATACGGCCGAGGATGGACGTCTGGCGGTTGGCGGAGCGCACGAGCTCGTGGGCGGTCGGGGGCAGCTCGGTGGTGATGAGCAGCTCGACCAGACCCTGGAGCGCGTGGACCGGGTTGCGGAGCTCGTGGCTGACGCGGCCGACCAGCTCGACGCGGTGGTGGGCCTGCTCGACGGCCTCGCGGGTGAGGTCCTCGAGCTGGCGGCGGGTGCGGAGCCGCTCGGTGACGTCCCGGACCGTCAGCACGATCCCGTCGACCAGCGGGTCGTCGGCGCAGTCGACGGCAGTGACCTCGATGTCGAGCCACGTGTCGTCGCGCCGGCGCATCTGCACCGTGAAGACCATGGGCTCGCCCGGGTGCGCCTCGAGCTCGTCACGGACCTGGAGCACCCGCTCGATGTCGTCGGGGTGCATGACGTCCATGAGCGTGTGGGACTCCCAGAACTCCTCGCCGTAGCCGAGCATCCCGAAGCGGAGTCCGGTCGTGACCGTGATCTTGGCGTCCCGGTCGACCAGGACGACGGTGTCGGAGATGTTCGCCAGCATCGTCTCGTACTGGTGGACGAGACATCGCAGCTCCTCGAGCTCCGAGGCGGGGCCGTGGTCGTCAGGCATCGCCAGCGACGACCTCGGCCATGCGGTAGCCGACGCCTCGCACGGTCTTGATGCGCGCCGCCTTCTGCGGTCCGCCGATCTTCCGTCGCAGGTTGGCGATGTGGACGTCGACGACGTGGTCGTCCGCGTAGAACTCGGTGCCCCACACGCGCTCGCGCAGTGCGGTGCGGGGGACCACCTGGTCAGGGCGTTCCGTGAGGGTGTCGAGGATGTCGAACTCGATCTTGGTGAGGTCGACCTCGGTGCCGGCGACGATCACCTGCCGGGCCTCGGGCCGAACGACCAGGTCGCCGACGGTGCGCTCCGACGCCGACGGCACCCGGGGCCGGCGCAGGAGGGCGCCGACGCGGGCCATGAACTCACGGCCGGAGAACGGCTTGGTGATGTAGTCGTCGGCGCCGAGCTTGAGGCCGAGGACCTTGTCGACCTCGTCGTCGCGGGCGGTGAGCATCACCACATAGGCGTCGGAGAACTCGCGCAGCGACGTGCACAGCTCGAGCCCGTCGGTGTCAGGCAGTCCCAGGTCGAGGACGACCAGGTCGGGCTGGTACGCCCGGGCGGTGCTCAGCGCGGACTCGCCGTCGCCGACCACGCGGGTGTCGTAGCCGCCGCCCTGCAGGAGCGCCGTCACCAGTTCGGCCGCGTCTGCGGCGTCTTCCACCACCAGCACCTTGACCTGCTCTGCCATCAGTAGCCCTCCTTGGCGACTTCGTACTTGGGGCCCGGGCCGGTGTCCGGCAGCCTGACCTCGACCTCGAACCCTCCCGAGGCGGAACGTCGGCCCTGCGCGGTGCCGCCGAGCTGTTCAGCGACCTTCCGCACGATCGTGAGCCCGACGCCCGAGCCGGGGGCGGTGCCCGACGACGTGGCCCGGGCGAACGGCTCGAACACCTTGTCGGCCATCTCGTCGTCGAGCCCGGGGCCGTCGTCGGCGACCAGCAGCTCGACCCAGCCCGGGGAGCGTCGGACGGTGAGCCGCACGGTGCCGGGCTCGGCGTACTTCTCCGCGTTGTCGAGCAGCGCCGCGAGCACCTGCACGACCCGGTCGCGGTCGGTCGTGACCCTGGCCATGGGGCCAGCAGGACACTCGGGCACCAGGAGCAGGCCCTGGGTGGCCAGCCGGGAGCGCCAGGTGTCGACGAGCTCGTCCACGACCTGGTCGAGCGCGACCTCGGAGAGGTTCGTGCTGGCCGCTCCGACCTCGAACTGGGCCAGTTCGAGCAGGTTGGTGAACATGTCGCGCAGTCCCCGGGTGGCGGCCGTGGCGTCCTCGATGCGGCGGGCGTCCGCAGCGTCGACCGGGGTGGCCAGCTCGAGCGTGGCCAGGATCGTGTGGAGCGGGGTGCGCACCTCGTGGCCCAGGTTGGCCAGGAACTCGCTCTTGGTGCGGTCGGCGCCCTCGGCCAGGGCCCGGGCGGCCTCGAGCTCCGAGGTGCGGTCCGACACCCGGCGGTCCAGGTCGGCGTTGGCCTCGTAGAGGCGCCGCAGACCTGCCTCGGCGATGCGCTCGGCCTCGTGCCGGGCCTCCCGCTCCCGCAGCCACCGCCGGAGCAGCCGTTCGCCGCGCTCGTCCTCGGACGGCTCGGGGCCTGCGCTGGGAGCTGCACCGGGAATGACGCCGGGAACGGCGCCGGGAACGGACCGCATCGGGTCCATCAGGTCACCACCACGTCGAGGACGCAGGCGGCGTCCCCGTAGTTGATGCAGCTCACGTGCGTGATGGCCGTGCTGATCCCGCGCGAGTCGGAGAACCCGATCAGGAGCCCCTCGGCCAGCCGGCACATGCGCCGCTCCGACTCGTAGGTGACCAACCACCGGCCCGGTCCCTCGTCGGCGATGTCGAACTGCGGGACGAGCGAGTCGGGGTAGAGCTTGCGGACCTCGGTGTGGACCACGTGGTTGAGCGAGTGGAGCAGCGTGCCCAGGTCGTCCACGCCGGCCACCAGCTCGGGCTGGCGCTGCTCGAGGTGGCGCCAGCCGTGGATTCCCACCGTCCGGAGCGTGTCGTCGACCGAGAGCCCGGCCGACTCCGCGAGCAGCACGACGAGCGTGGCCATCTCTGCGTCGGGGTAGTTGCCGAGGGACGTGTAGGAGCCCTCGTAACCGGCCGACTCGATAGCGCGGTCCCATGCGTCCTCACCGAGCAGGTCGGCGACGACCTCGCGCACTACGTCGAACAACAGACCTTTGACGGGGACCACCAGCTTCCGGGCGACAAACGAACCTTCAGTCTGCCGCCATGGTCGCACAACGCCACGTCAACGGGGAGGAACGCCCAGAGTGGTGGCCGCCAGCTCCGTACGGGGCGAAAACGCCAGAACCGGACCCCGACGAGTCGGTGGCCCGGTCCTGAACCAGTACGCCCCCTGGGACTTGAACCCAGAACCTGCGGATTAAGAGTCCGATGCTCTGCCAATTGAGCTAGAGGCGCATGCG
>CAJANQ010000386.1 GCA_903941145.1 uncultured Actinomycetes bacterium | reverse complement strand
CCGGGCGGGCACGACGGGTCGGCGGCGGCGGCCGGGAGCCCCAGCAGTGCTGCCTCGTCGGCATGGACCGGCCGGAGCTGGACCCGGGACCGCAGCGACGCCCCGAGTGCGGCATCGACCTCGGCCGGTCGGCGCGCCGCGACCGCCACGTGGACGCCGACCGCCGGTCCGTCGGCCGCAACACGGCCCAGGAGCAGGAGGGCCAGGCCTCGGGAGGTCCGCTCGTGCAGCTGTTCGAACGCGCCGAGCCCGTCGATGACCAGCACGCGGCGGGCGCCGCCGAGGCCGCCCGTGCGGCGTCGCTCGACCTCGGCGGCAAGTCCCCGCAGCAGCCGCAGGGTCCGCTCGGTGTCGGCCAGCTCGACGACCGACCCGACCATGTCGAGGTGCTCGAGGTCACGCAGGGCCGTGCCGGTGTCGACCACGTCGACGTGCACGGCCTCGTCGGTCTGCGCGGCGAGTGCGAGCACGAACGTGCGGATCGCGGTCGACCGGCCGCTGCCCGGCGCGCCGACCACCGCCAGTCCGCCGTCGGCGGCAAGGTCCACCACGAAGGGCGTGGTGCGCTGCTCCTCCGGGCGGTCGACAAGGCCCAGCACGACGCTGCCGGCGCCGGCGCCCGGGGGCACCGACGCGTGGGGGAGCCGGTCGGGGAGCGGGTCGCACCACGGCCGTCGGGGCCGGGGCAGGTGGGCCGCAGCGGCGACGGCCGACGCCACGAGTGCCTCGAGCTCGGTCGGGCCGGAGGCCGGCCGGGGTGGGGCGCTTCCCAGCGGGAGGACGACAGCCCGCGGCGGCGGGGCGGCCGGCCCGCCGGTCCACGCGGTCTGCACCACGCTGGTGGCGCCCGGACCGGTCCGCACGACCACCCGGCCGGGGGCGGAGCGCGGGAGCGCCGCGGCCTGCTCGGTGTCGACCACGTCGGCGCTCGCCTCCGGGTCGGCGGTCCGCAGCGCCAGCCGGAGCGCGGCATTGGCCCGGATGGCGTCGCTCACCACGCCCCGTGGGTGCTGCGTGGCGAGCACCAGGTGCACGCCCAGGCTGCGGCCCCGCTGTGCCACGTCGACCAGCCCGTCCACGAACTGCGGGAGCTCCCGTGAGAGCGCGGCGAACTCGTCGACGACCACGACCAGCGCCGGGGGCGCGTCCCGGCCGTCGGCGGCGTGCCGCTCGCGGCGGCGGACCTCGGCGCGCAGCGCAGTGAGGGCCCGGGCGGCCAGGCCCTCGTCGAGGTCGGTGACGGTGCCGACCACGTGGGGGAGCGCGTCGAGCGGGCCGAACGCCGCGCCACCCTTGTAGTCGACGAGCAGGAACGTGCACCGGTCCGGGCCGTGGTGCAGCGCGAGCGACGCGACGAGGGTCCGCAGGAGTTCGCTCTTGCCAGCGCCGGTGGTCCCGGCCACCAGGGCGTGCGGCCCGTCGGCCCGCAGGTCCAGGTGGACGGTCGCACTGCCGGTGCGGCCGAGCGGCGCCGACAGGTCCCCCCGGGCGGCTCCCCCGGCCCATCGCCGCTGCACCTCCCGCGTGTCGGTGAGGGGGTCGGCCGGCGCGGCGCCGGACCCGCTCTCGAGGACGTCGCGCAGCTGCACCCGGTCGGGTGTGCTGGCGTCGCCGTCGGGTCCCGAGGGGGCGAGCGGCGCCAGCGCACGTGCCGCAGCGGTGGCCTGGCGTTCCCCCAGCAGCTCGATACCCACCGGCTGGTCGGGCCGTCCGGGCCGCCGCAGGACCCCGGTCCCGTCGGCGTCGAGGAGCAGGACCGCCTCGACCTGTTCCGGTGCGGCGTTGCCCGCCCACCAGAGCACCGGTCGGGCACCGTCGTCGACCGATCCGGGACCCTTGACGTGCACGGTGGTGCCGCCGG
>CAJANQ010000385.1 GCA_903941145.1 uncultured Actinomycetes bacterium | reverse complement strand
GGCAGGCCGGTCGCGGTGACCAGCGAGTCGTCGCACTCGAGCAGTTCTGAGCGGTGCAGCACCCACTGCGGATGGTCGACGTCGGCCCACAGGTCCACGCCCAGGAACCTCGACGCCAGTGCCCACCGCGCGCTGAGGAACCGTTCGAGCTCGGTCAGGTCGGCCTCAGCCACCGGCGCGCCCTTGCGGACGGCGATCCGGCTGCTCGGTCCTCGGTTCGGCCACCGTCGGGACGCCGTGTACTCGACGGTGTCGGGCGCGTCGTGGGTGATCGACATCGGGCCCCAGCAGTAGGGCAGGCCGTAGGTGGTGCGGGCCACGACGGCGGGAGCCAGGCGGGACACGTCCAGGCTGCAGAACCACACGGCCCGCCGACCGTCCGGCGCGACCACATACGTGCGGACGTTGGTCTCGGGGAAGGTCGAGAAGCGGCCCAGCGGCGGCGTCCCGGGCACCCGGATGCGCCGCATGTGGAAGGGGATCAGCCCGACCCACGCCGCACCGTCGCAGGTGTCGACCCGCAGCCCGTCCGGCAGGACGGACTGCACCACGTCGGGGTCGTACCGCCAGTGCACCGAGGTCAGGTCGTGCCAGCCCTGGAGCATGACTGGCCGTCGCACCGGCCGGGGGCACGTGGTGGTGACCGCCTCGGGAGGCGGGTCGGTGGCGACGGTCATGGCGCAGTGTCCCCCCGGACGGGAGGACCGGCACATGCGGGTCGGGTCAGTCGTCGATGCGGCTGCGCAGGTCGTCGAGCCAGCCGGCCGCGTCGTCGGTCGCAGTGTCGGCGGCGGACCGGACGGCAGGGGCCTGGTCGCCCGCGGCGGGGTACGAGCCCAGGAACTTCACGTCGCCCTGCTTGGTCTTGAGCTGGCGCAGGCAGTCGGCCACGACCTCGTCCGCGATGTGGCCGTCGAGCTCGAGCAGGAAGCAGTAGTCGCCGAGCGAGGTCTTGGTCGGCCGTGACAGCAGCAGCGTCAGGTTGATGGCCCGCGCCGCGAACTCCTGGAGGATCGAGAGCAGCGAGCCCGGCCGGTCGGCCTGCTGGTAGACGACGATCGACGTCTTGTCGTGGCCGGTGGGTGCCGGCACGGCGTTGCGGCCCACCACCACGAACCGGGTGCGGTTCTCGGGATGGTCCTCGATGTCGGCGGCGGCCACGTCGAGCCCGTAGACCTCGGCCGCGCGCAGGTTGGCGATGGCGGCCACGGACGGGTCGCCGGCCTCGGCCACGGCACGGGCGGCCTCGGCGGTGGAGTTGGCGGCGCCCTGGGCGACATCGGGGAGCTGCGCGCGCAGCCAGGTGCGGCACTGGGCGGTGGCGACCGGGATGGAGACGACCTTGGTGATGCCGTCGAGCGGGGCGCCGGGCACGGTCAGCAGGTTGTGCTGGACCCGCTGGACCAGCTCGCGCTGGATGAGCAGGTCGACGTCGAACGCGAGCGTGTCGATGGTGGCGTTGACGGTGCCCTCGATGGCGTTCTCGATGGGCACCACGCCCAGGTCGACGGCGCCCTCGTGCACGGCAAAGAGGACGTCGGGCATGGAGGCGAACGGGACCGACTGCAGGGCGGCCAGGTCGGCCTCGCCGTGCATGGCCTGCTCGGTGAAGGTGCCCTCGGGGCCCAGGTAGCCGATCGTGGTGGCCGACCTCAGGTCGGAGTTGCCGGACGTGCTCACCGGCGCAGGTTACCGACCGGCCCTGCGCTGCCCGCGACCCGTTCCTCGGCCCCAGATGGGAGGTCGGTGCTGTTCCGCTTGGGACGTCCAACCCGTACCATCCGACCATGACGTCGCATCTGTCCTCTGCGTGGTTCCAGGTGACCGACCTGCAGGTCGAGTCCGGCGAGGGCTGCTGGGTCACCACGGTCGACGGCGACCGCTACCTGGACTTCACCTCGGGCATCGCCGTGACCTCGACCGGCCACTGCCACCCCGCAGTGGTCGAGGCCATCCGGGAGCAGGCCGGCCGGTTCATCCACGCCCAGGTCAACTGCTACCGCCACGACCAGCTCGAGCCGCTGGCCGCCAAGCTGGCCGAGCTCGCCCCGGGCGACATCGACACGTTCTTCTACGCAAACTCCGGCGCCGAGGCGACCGAGGGAGCGGTGAAGCTGGCCAAGCACGCGACGGGCCGGCCGAACGTGATCGTGTTCCAGGGCAGCTTCCACGGCCGGACGCACCTGGCCATGGCGATGACCACCTCCAAGACCGGGTACCGCGCCGGCTACGCGCCGCTGCCGTCGGGCGTGTTCGTGGCGCCGTTCCCGTCGGTGGTCGGCACCGACGCAGAGGTCGAGGCCGAGGTCGACCGCTGCCTGGACTACGTCCGCTACCTGCTGGCCGGCCAGACGGCACCTGCCGAGACCGCGGCGATGATCCTGGAGCCGGTCCTGGGCGAGGGCGGCTACTGCCCGGCGCCGGACCGGTTCCTGCAGGGCCTGTCGGCAATCTGCAAGGAGCACGGGATCCTGTTCGTCGCCGACGAGGTGCAGGCGGGTTTCCTGCGCACCGGGACGATGTTCGCGATCGAGCCGTCCGGAGTGCAGCCCGACATCCTGGTGATGGCCAAGGGAATTGCCTCGGGGTTCCCGTTCGCCGCCATCGGGGCACCCAAGGCGGTCATGGACCACTGGGCACCCGGCGCCCACGGCGGCACCTACGGGGGCAACGCCATCGGGTGCGCGGCCGCGCTGGCGACGATTGGCGTGCTGACCGCGGACGGGTTCGCCGAGAACGTCAACGCCCGCGGCGACCAGCTGCGCGAGGGCCTGCGGGCCGTTGCCGCCGAGCACCCGGTCGTGGCCGACGTGCGCGGCCCGGGCCTGATGGTGGCCATGGAGTTCCGCGACCCGGCGACCGGCGCGCCCGACGCGGCCCGCACCGCCACGGTGATCGCCCACGCCCGTGAGCACGGGAAGCTGTTGCTCATGAACGCCGGTACGTGGGGAAATGTGATCCGGTTCATGCCACCGCTGGTGGTCGACGAGTCCGAGATGGCGACCGCCGTCGACGCAGTGGCCGCGGCTGTTGCCGCCACGGCCTGAGCCGAACGACGCAACGGGGGACACAGGATGACGACGACCGCTGCACCAGCGCCGAGCACTGCCCGCTGGATGGCGTCGGCCCGTTCCGACCAGCTCATGCTGTGGAGCTGGATCCCGTTTGCCGTGCTGGGACTGTTCCTCCGTGACCCGCAGGCCGTGCTGCTGGGCGTGTCGGCCGTGCTGGCACTGTCGTTCAGCCACCAGGTCCTGACCCTGCCGCTCGTCTACGGCGACCGCGACACGTTCTCGTCCCGCCGTCTGCTGTTCGTGCTCGCCCCGGCGGTCCTGCTGGTCGGCATCGCCGTCCTGCGGTTCGAGGCGTTCATCGCCCTCACCGTGGTGGCTGCCGGCTGGAACGCCTTCCACACGGTCCGACAGCGCTACGGCATGGTCCGGATCTACGGCCGGAAGGTCGGCCAGGAGACGCCGGGCGTCGAGCAGTGGCTGCTGTTCGTCGGGTTCTTTGCCGCGGTGGCACTGGCCGCGTCGAGCACCGCACTCGAGTCGACGTTGGCCGGCGGTGCCCTCGACCTTGGCCAGGCCGGCAACAACACCCAGCTCGTGAAGATCCTGGCGGACCTGCGCCCGATCGCCCTGTGGGTGGCGGTGCCGCTCGTGCTGCTGACCCTGGGCCTGGCATGGCGCTGGTGGACCGAGGAGCAGTCACGCCCGCAGAACCCGGCCAAGCACTGGTACGTCGGCAGCACGATGCTCATGTACGCCATCGCGCCGATCAGCCCGATGGGCGCTCTCCTGGGGTTCGTGGGCAGCCACGCCATCGAGTACTACCTGGTCGTCGCCCGGTCGCTCCGGAGCCGCACAACGACCAAGCCCGCGTCGAACCTGGCGCGGCTGACGGCGGCGGTCGGCCCGTGGCCCCCGGTGGTCGGGTTCGCCCTAGTGCTGACCGTCGTGGTCTATGGGGCCATGCTCAGCACGCTGGTCGACATCGGCGCGGTGGCAGCGCTCACCCTGGGGGCCATGCACTTCCTGTTCGACGGGATCATCTGGCGCACCGGTCGCCCCGCCATGTCGGCGTCGGCCTTCACCGGTCCGCCGTCTCCTTAGCCCTGGACCTTGAACCTCAGCGGCCGCTGAGCGGTCGTTCCGCTGCGAGGTCGGCGACCGATGCCAGACCTCGAAGTATTTCGACCGCGGAGAGGTCGGGAATCTTCAAGGTCGGGAGGAGACGGGAGGTCGAGAGGGCGCGGGAAGGCAGGCGAGGGCGGGAGGGGGCGGTCGGCGGCCGTCCTAGGAGGACTGGCGCGACGAGGCGTGGCGCCAGAGCGACCGGTAGGTCGGCCACGAGAGTCCGGGCTGCACGTAGCCGGCGTCGACCAGCTCCTGGTGCAGCTGCGGCAGGTGCTTGAACGGCACGCCGATGTCGACGTGGTGGGCCAGGTGCCAGCCCGTGTTGTACGGCACCATCCAGAACCGGGCGAGCCATGACTGCTCGACGTGGTGCGTGGTGACGCGCCGGTCCTTGGACGCCCGCAGCCCGCCGTGCTCGGCGACGGCCCGGAGACGGTTGAGCACGCGCCACTCGGTCATCCAGGGGACGAACCACATGAGCGGGTACACCCACCAGCGGCCGGTCAGCGCCCACAGCCCGACGAACAGCACCACCTGCCACACGACGATGCGCAGTGCGATGCTCCGGGCGGTGGGCGACAGGAGCGCGTTGAGCAGCAGCTTCAGGTTCTTCCAGCCGGTCTCGCCGTCGGCGTCGCGCCGCAGCTTCCGGTGCCACGAGTCCTTGGTGAGCGGGTAGCCGTTGTAGAGGACCATGTCCGGCTCGGTCGGGCCGAACTCCTCCTTGTGGTGCGCCATGTGGCCGCGGCGGTACGCCTCGAGCGGCACGAACGCCGGATAGGCGCACAGCCAGCCGCCGACCCAGTCGTTGACCTTGCGGTTGGAGAACAGCAGCCGGTGGGCGGCCTCGTGGCCGAGGATCGCGAACCGCACCATGGACCGGCCCATCAGCAAGAACGCGAACAGCCAGGCGACGACCTGCCACGGCCAGGCGACGCGGTCCGCCACCCAGGCAGCCAGCAGGAGGACGCCGAGCGACTGGACCCAGACGCCGACCACATGGCCGACGTTCTCGAGGTCGGGGATGCGGTAGAGCTCCTCGCGCAGCGGACCGAGCGGCCGACCGGACGCGGAGAGCGACTCGGTGGGCAGCACGTCGGCCAGCACCGACGCGTCGGCCTCCATCGTCCCGGGTGCCCGCAGCACGTCTGGGTCCATGCCCCGAGACTACGGCCGTCCCCACGGGTAGCGTCCACGGCATGACCGAGGACCGCCTGTACTTCCGCCAGCTGCTGTCGGGCAGCGACTTTGCCCGCGACGACCAGATCGCCCGGCAGATGGTCAACTACGCGTACCTGGTGGGCGACCGCCGCACGAAGGAGTGCGTCGTGATCGACCCGGCGTACGGGATCGACGACATCGTGGACCTCGCCGAGGCCGACGGCATGAAGATCACCGGCGCGCTCGTGACCCACTACCACGCCGACCACTGCGGCGGTTCGTTCGCCGGCCACGAGATCGAGGGCGCGGCCGAGCTGGTGGGCCGATGCGGCTGCCCGGTGCACGTCCAGACCGACGAGCTGCCGTGGATCCAGCGCACGACCTCGCTCTCCGAGAACGACCTGGTGGGCCACTCGGGCGGCGACACGCTCATGGTCGGCGAGGTCCCGATCCAGCTGCTGCACACGCCGGGCCACACCCCGGGCAGCCAGTGCTTCCTGGTCGACGGCCGACTGCTGGCCGGCGACACCCTCTTCCTGGAGGGCTGTGGCCGCACCGACCTGCCGGGCGGCGACATGGACGAGCTGGTGCGCAGCCTGACCCAGGTGCTGGCCAAGGTGCCCGACGAGGTCGTGCTGTTCCCCGGGCACGCCTACTCGCCCGCACCGTCGGCGCCGATGGGCGAGGTGCGCAAGCACAACTACATCTTCGACCAGATCTAGGGCCGGTCCCCCGTGCGCGGCGGGGGTTCTGCGAACCTGTGGCGGTGAGCGACGTCGACGCCACCGAACCCGGGCCGTCCAACACGGTCGGCGACCTGTTCGCCCAGGACCACCTGCCGAAGTGGTTCTGGCGTGCTGTCGTTGCCGTCTCGGTCTCGGTGGCCGGGTTCCTGCTCATCAAGGGGGCCATCGGCAAGCTGCGCGACCTGATCGTCATGGTCGGCATCGCCCTGTTCCTCTCGTTCGCGGTCGAGCCAGCAACGAACTTCCTGGTGGACCGCGGCTGGCGACGCGGCCGGGCCACCCTGTTCTGCTTCGTGGCGATCTTCCTGGTGGGCGGGGTGTTCTTCACCGTCATGATCGGCCTGGTGGTCACGCAGCTGTCGGAGCTGGCCGGCAAGGCGCCCGGCTACGTCCGGGAGGTCGCGACGTGGCTCAACGACCAGTTCGGGACGGAGATCACGACGACCAAGCTGACCAAGGCGCTCAACGACTACCAGTCGGACCTTGCGGGCGTCGCCACCAACGTGGGCGGCCGGGTCCTGAGCCTGACGACCTCGGTGGTCGGCATCACGTTCCAGGCGTTCACGGTCGCCCTGTTCAGCTACTACATGATCGCCCAGGGCCCGCAGCTGCGACGGAACGTCTGCTCGGTCCTGCCGGCCGAGCGCCAGCAGCTGGTGCTGCGCATCTGGGAGCTGGCTATCGAGAAGACCGGCGGGTGGATCTACTCCCGGGTGGTCCTGGCGTTCTTCTCGTCGGCCACGTCCTGGATCGTGTTCTCCATCATGGGGGTGCCGTCGCCGCTGGCTCTTGCCCTGTGGGTCGGTCTGGTGAGCCAGTTCATCCCGGTGATCGGCACCTACCTGGCCGGTGCCCTGCCGGTACTGATCGCCCTGCTGAACGACCCGTGGGACGCCGTCGTGATCCTGATCTGGATCATCGTGTACCAGCAGGTCGAGAACTACCTGCTGTCGCCGAAGATCACGGCGAGCACCATGAACCTCCACCCCGCAGTGGCCTTCGGTTCGGCAATTGCCGGCGCCATGCTGCTGGGCCCGATGGGTGCGGTCGTCGCCCTTCCGATCGCCGCGGTGATCACCGCCATCGTGTCGACCTACCTGGAGCGTCACGAGGTGGTCGCGTCAGAGCTGACCGAGCTCGACGAGATCCAGAAGTCACAGGGCGACAACGCCGTGCGCAAGGCGCTCAAGCGGCTGGGCGCCGGCCAGAAGATCGACGACATC
>CAJANQ010000384.1 GCA_903941145.1 uncultured Actinomycetes bacterium | reverse complement strand
GTGACGGCCCAGGCGGAGGGCGAACGGCACCAGGACCCCGCGGGTCCGGTCCGGGCGGTGATGGTGGCGGCAACGCCGACGAACTCATGCGCCGCGCCGTCGAGTCCTCCCCCGACGCCATGGCGGTGCTGTCGGCCATGACCGACCAGCACGGCACCGTCGTCGACTTCCGGTTCGACGTCTACAACACCGCCGCCGCCGGCCTGATCGGCCATTCGGCGGACGAGGTCATCGGCCGCACGGTCACGGAGCTGTTCCCAGACGCCGCCAAGCACCTCGTGGAGCTCTGGCGCCAGACCCTGGAGCTGGGCGAGCCCCGGCTCGAGGAGGTCGAGACCGCTGCCGGACGGCGCTGGCTCCGCCAGTCGCTCGTGCCGATGGGCGACGCCCTGCTGGTCAGCTCCCACGACATCAGCGACCGCAAGCGCGTCGAGGCCGAGCTCGAGCACCGGGCGTTCCACGACCCGCTCACCGACCTCCCCAACCGGGTGCTCGCCACGCAGCGCATCAGCGAGTCGCTGGTCCGCACCGCCCGCACCGGCCGCCACACCGCCGTGCTGTTCGTCGACCTGGACCGCTTCAAGTCCGTCAACGACACGCTCGGCCACGCCGCCGGCGACCTGCTGCTGCAGGCGCTCGCCAACCGTCTCCGGCACAGCGTCCGGGGCCAGGACACCGTCGCCCGGCTCAGCGGCGACGAGTTCGTGGTCTGCCTCGACGACGTCACCGGCGAGTCCGACGCCGTGCTCGTGGTCGAGAAGCTTGCCGTCAACCTGCGCAAGCCGTTCGCCATCGGCGACCGCAAGGTGGTGCTGACCGGCAGCATCGGCATGGCCCTGAGCACCGACGGGGTCGACGCCGACACGCTCATCAGCCGGGCCGACGCCGCCGCCTACGAGGCCAAGCGCCGTGGCCGCAACCGCTACGCCATCTTCGACGAGGCGATCCGACAGCGGGTCGTGCAAGAGCTCACGGTCGAGCAGGAGCTCCGCACCGGCATCGCGCTCGGCGAGCTGCGGCTGCACTTCCAGCCCACGTTGGACCTGTCGAAGGGCACGGTCACGGGGGTCGAGGCCCTCGTGCGCTGGGAGCACCCCGAGCGTGGGCTGCTCGGGCCCGCAGAGTTTCTCGGCGTGGCCGAGCACTCCGGGATGATGGGCGACCTGGGCCGCTGGGTGCGGGCCGCCGCCTGCGGCGCGATGGCCCGCATGCTCCACGACCACCGCACGCCCGAGGGCCTGGTGATGTGGGTCAACGTCGCGGCCGCCGAGCTCACAGCCAGCTTCTGCGACGACCTGGTCTCCGCGCTGGCCCTGGCCGACGTCCCCGCCGACCGGTTCGGCGTCGAGCTCACCGAGACTGCGCTTGCGAGCGACATCGCCACGACCGAGCTCGTGCTGGACCGGCTGGTGTCGATGGGCGTCCACATCGCCATCGACGACTTCGGCGCCGGTTCCTCGTCGCTGGCCTACCTGCAGCGGCTCCGGGCCGAGGTCATGAAGGTCCACCCGAGCTTTGTGCACGGTCTGGACCACGACAGCGACGACAACTCTCGGGGCGCCGCCGAGATCGCAGCCGCGCTGCTGTCGTTCGGACAGCGTCTGGGGATGACCGTGGTGGCCGAGGGCGTGGAGTCGACCGAGCAGCTCGAGGCGCTCACGGCGCTCGGCTGCACCGCCGTCACCGGCAACTTGGTCTGCCCGGCCCTCGACGAGGGCGGGATCCTCGAGCAGTTCGAGGTTCTGGCCCAGGGCCGCCCGGCCTGACCAGCCGGACGGACCCTGACGCCGGACCAGCTCAGTCCTCGGCGTCGACCTGGTCGGTGACGTCCTCGCCCCATGCGGCGAGCAGCGCCAGGAGCGTGCGCACGCCAAAGCCGGTGGCCCCCTTGGGGTGCTCGCCGTCCTCGGCGGCCAGGAACGCCGGACCGGCGATGTCCATGTGGACCCACGGGGTGCCGTCGGCCACGAACTCCTGCAGGAACAGGCCCGCCGTCAGCGTGCCGCCGAACCGGGTCCCGATGTTCTTGAGGTCGGCGATGCTGGAGTCGAGCTGTGCCCGGTAGTCGGCCGGCAGCGGCAGCTGCCAGACCCGCTCCCCCGCCACCTCGGCGGCCTCCTCGACGTCACCGAGGAGCTCGTCGTCGTTGCCGAGGATGCCGGCGATCTTGTCGCCGAGCGCCACCATGCAGGCGCCGGTCAGCGTCGCCAGGTCCAGCACTGCGGCCTTCTTGGTCTCCGTCGCCAGTGCGAGGGCGTCGGCCAGCACGAGCCGGCCCTCGGCGTCGGTGTTGAGCACCTCGACGGTCGTGCCGTTGCGGGCGGTGTAGACGTCGCCGGGCCGCTGGGCGTCGCCGCCGGTCATGTTGTCGGTCAGCGGGGTCCACGACTCGACCCGGACGGGCACGTCGAGTGCAGGCAGCGCGCACATCGCGGCCGAGACCGCGGCGGCACCCGCCATGTCGCACTTCATGTCCATCATCCCGTCGGCCGGCTTCAGCGACAGACCACCGGAGTCGAAGGTGATGCCCTTGCCCACGAGCGCCACGGTGACCGGGTCGCCGTCCTCGTCGAGGAGCGGGTCGGCCGGCTCGTAGGTCAGGTGCACCAGCCGGGCCGGGTGGACCGAGCCCTTGTTCACCGCCACGATTCCGCCCAGCCCTGCCGCCTCGATCGCCTTGGCGTCAAGCACCTCGACCGTCAGACCGGCCGCCGACGCACGCTCGGTGACTGCTTCGGCGAACACCGCCGGGGTCAGCGCGCCACCCGGCTCGTTCACCAGGTTCCGGGCAAAGGTGACGGCGTCGGCCGAGGCCAGCGCACGGTCCAGCGCCGGCCGGGCGGCACGGGGGTCTTCGACCACCACGGTCACTGAGGCGGCACCCTTCTTGGGGGCCTGCGAGCGGTAGGCGTCGAACCGGTAGCCGCCCAGCACGACGCCCTCGGCCACGGCTCCGGCCGCCTGGGCCTGCGTCAGGTCGCCGGTGTCGTCGGGCAGCACGAACGCCGCTCGACGGTGGCCACGAAGCGCCTTGGTGAACGCCGCGCCGGCCTTGCGGAGCGCCGTGGCACCCACCTTGGCGGCCGGGCCGAGGCCCACCACGATGCGGGCAGAGTCCCCGTCGTCGAGCACGAGCGTCTGGCCCACGCGTCCGGCGAACCCTGCCCGGTCGAGCACCGCCTTGCGCACGCCGTCGACCTTGTTGAGACGGTCGGAGAACGCCGGGACGGCCACGGCAGCGGCGTTGGCCGGGACGGCTTTGCCGAGGGTCACTGTGGGGACGGTCGACCCTGCGCCGGCGGCGTGGTTGGGCCGGCGGTCGTCCCCACCGGGGACCGAGGGGGTGGCAGTGGTGGCGGACTTGCGGGGCATGGGACCTCCCAGAAGGAACCAGTCAGAAGAGGAATCAGAAGAAGGACTGCGGCGACAGGGTGTCAGCCCGGAGCGACAGAGCGGGTCGTGAGGGACTCGCCCTCGACCCAACGTGCCAGCGTCCAGAGCAGGTCGGAGAGCCGGTTGAGGTAGGGCAGCACGAGCGACTCGGGGCCCGCCACGGGAAGGCACTGGCGCTCGGCCCGGCGCACGACCGTGCGGGCCAGGTCCAAGAACGCGGCGACCGGGTCCTGGCCGGGGACCACGAACTCGGTCGGCATCTCGAACCGCGCGGTGTAGGCGTCGATCGCTGCCTCGACCCGCTCCACCATCGGGCCGTCGACCTTGGTCGACCCGCCCACGAGCTTGGACTGGTTCTCCGGCTCGGTCGCCAGCTCGCTCATGAGGACCCAGAGGTCCCGCTCCAGCGCAACGAGCAGCAGGTCGAGCTCGCCGCCGCGCTCGGCGTGCGCCCGGGCCACGCCAATGGCGGACTGGGCCTCGTCGACGTCGCCGTACGCGACGGGGGCAGGGTCGTCCTTACGGACGCGGCCGCCGTAGTAGAGGCCGGTCGTGCCGTCGTCGCCAGTGCGTGTGTAGATCTTCATGGGCGCCGTCAGCCTACGGCCGTCCCGGGCCGCCGGCCCACACCGGAGCCGCCGACCAGCAGACCGGGAGGGAACGTGTTCGGAGGCCTGCGCCGGGCGCCGGTAGCCTCCGCCCCGATGTCTGATCGTTCCCCCTACCTCGACGCGGTCGCCCGCAAGGTCGTCGTCTTCGACGGCGGCGCCGGCACCTGGCTCCAGCAGCAGGGCCTCACGGCCGACGACTTCGGCGGCCCCGACCTCGAGGGCTGCAACGAGCTCCTCGTCGACACCCGCCCCGACGTCATCAAGCAGCTGCACTCCGAGTACTTCGCGGCGGGCGCCGACGTGGTCGAGACCGACTCGTTCGGGTCGTTCCGTGTGCCGCTCGGCGAGTACGACATCGCGGACCGCGTCCACGAGCTCAACGTCAAGGCCGCCCGCATCGCCCGAGAGGCCGCTGACGAGTACTCCACCCCTGACCAGCCGCGGTTCGTGGCCGGCTCGATCGGCCCCGGGACCCGCTTCGCGTCCCTCGGCCAGATCCGCTACGCCGAGCTGCGCGACCAGTACGCCGAGCAGGCCATGGGCCTGCTCGAAGGTGGCGTCGACCTGTTCATCGTCGAGACCCAGTTCGACCTGCTCGGCCTGAAGGCCGCCATGAACGGCTGCCGCATCGCCATGAAGGAGTCCGGCCGCGACGTGCCGCTCCAGGTGCAGGTCACCATCGAGCTCACCGGCCGCATGCTGCCCGGCACGGAGATCGGCGCCGCGCTCGTCGCCATCGACGCCATGCGCCCGGACGTCGTCGGCATCAACTGCGCGACCGGCCCCGAGGAGATGAGCGAGCACCTGCGCCACCTGTCGCAGCACTCGCGCATGCCGGTCTCGGTCATGCCCAACGCCGGCCTGCCCTCGGTGGTCGACGGCAAGATGCACTACGACCTGACCGCCGAGCAGTTCGTCGAGCACCAGCGCCGGTTCATCGAGGAGTTCGGCGTGAACGTCGTCGGCGGCTGCTGCGGCACCACGCCCGAGTTCATCCGCCAGCTGTCCGACGCTGTCGGCGACCACGAGCCCACGCCTCGCACCGCCAGGTTCGAGCACGGCGTGTCGTCCATCTACTCACCGGTGTTCTTCGGCGACGAGGCCGACGACGGCACGAGCGCCAGCACCAACCTGCTGCTGATCGGCGAGCGGACCAACACCAACGGCTCCAAGAAGTTCCGCGAGGCGATGCTCGAGGCCGACTGGGACACCTGCGTGCAGATGGCCAAGGACCAGGTCAAGGAGGGTTCCCACATCCTCGACCTGTGCGTCGACTACGTCGGCCGCCAGGGTCCCGCCGACATGGACGAGGTCGCGCAGCGATTCGCCACGCAGTCCGCGGTCCCCCTCGTGCTCGACTCCACCGAGCCCGAGGTCATGGAGGCCGGCCTCCAGTGGATCGGCGGCCGGGCGGTCCTCAACTCCGCCAACCTCGAGGACGGCGACGCCGAGGGCTCCCGCGCCGACCGGGTGTTCCGGCTGGCCCGCGAGTACGGCGCCGCCGTCGTCTGCCTGCTCATCGACGAGGAGGGGCAGGCCCGCGACGTCGAGTGGAAGATGCGGGTCGCCCACCGGATCCACGACCTGGCCGTCAACCGCTACGGCCTCGAGCCGCAGGACCTGATCTTCGACGCACTCACCTTCCCGCTGTCGACCGGTGACGACGACCTGCGCGGCGACGGCATCGCCACCATCGAGGCCATCCGCCGCATCAAGTCCGAGCTGCCCGGTGTGCACACCACGCTCGGTCTCTCCAACGTGTCGTTCGGCCTCAAGCCGGCCGCCCGCCACGTGCTCAACAGCGTGTTCCTGCACGAGTGCGTGCAGGTCGGCCTGGACTCGGCCATCGTGCACGCCGCCAAGATCCTCCCGCTCAACCGCATCCCCGACGAGCAGCGCGACGTCTGCCTGGACCTGGTCTGGGACCGCCGCGGTGTGGCCGGGACACTCTCCGGCGGCGACGAGAAGTACGACCCGCTCACGACGCT
>CAJANQ010000383.1 GCA_903941145.1 uncultured Actinomycetes bacterium | reverse complement strand
CTGCCACCCAGGCTCAGGTTGAGCACGGCGGCAGGGTTGGGGTTGGTCGGAACGCCGGTGACGGCCAGGCCGGCGGACCAGCGCATGCCGTCGACGATGTCAGAGGTGTAGCCGCCGCACTTGCCGAGCACCCGCACCGGCAGGATCTTCGAGCCCGGGGCGATGCCGGCGACGCCGATGCCGTTGTTGGTCGCTGCGGCGATGGTCCCCGCCACGTGGGTGCCGTGCCAGGAGCTGTCGTCCACACCGCAGCCGGCAAAGGTGCCCGACGCGTTCTCGGTCGCGGTGATCCAGTCACCCGGGTCACTGGGGTCGGCGTCGCGCGCGTTGCCGTCGTTGGCGAAGGCTGTCGTGTTGATGAAGTCGTACCCGGGGACGGTCTGGCCGGCCAGGTCGGCGTGTGCCGTGATGCCCGTGTCCAGGACGGCCACCACGACGTCGGACGTGCCAGTCGTGGTGTCCCACGCCGGCTCGAGGTTGGCGCCGACGAGGGTGGTACCCGAGGCCGGGACGGCCGGAGCCGAGAGGTCCCACTGCTCGCCGTAGCGGGGGTCGGTGGGCACCGCCGTGGGGTACAGGATCGTGTCGGGCTCGGCGTACTCGACGCCGGGCAGCGCAGCGATGCGTCGGGAGGTCGCCGACACCGAGGCGCCCGAACGCTTGCCGGGCAGCTTGACGACGACCGAGCCGTCAGAG
The DNA here is from genome assembly GCA_903941145.1 of uncultured Actinomycetes bacterium. Taxonomy (GTDB): domain Bacteria; phylum Actinomycetota; class Acidimicrobiia; order Acidimicrobiales; family Microtrichaceae; genus CAJANQ01. Next base: position 1,559 of record CAJANQ010000383.1, on the reverse strand, counting down.
GTCCGCCCCTTCAGGCCGACCTTCTCCCCCGCCTCTCGCGAGACGTCGGCCGTGACCGGAGCCGCGCCCTCCGCGTACTTGACGATGATCTGGTCGGTCGCCCTGGAATCAGCGCCGCTGGCGGGCACGGGGGTCGGCACCACGCTGCTGCCCACCGGGGCCGCCCCGACCGGCGCAGCCAGTCCGGTGGCGGCCACGAGTGCCACCGTTGCGCCGGCGACCAGTCGTCTGACCGCGTGAGTTCCAAGAATTCGAGACATCTGCTCCGCCTGCTCCCGGCGCCCAGGGGAGTGCGCCCGCTGGGCAATTTCACCACGCGGCGGGCCCAATGACCTAGTCATCGATCGAAACGCCCCGGGCGCGTGTCAGAGGGGACCGGTAGGGTGAGGTCAACACACAAGGGGCTGACTGGTTTCGACGTTGGGACCTGGAAGCCGTGCGTGCGACCCGAGTTGTCTCAGACTCGTAAAAAGGGGACACCAAATGAACCGCCAACGAGCAGTTCGCTCTCGCCGCCTGATCTAACTCAGGAGGTAGAGAGTCATCGTGACCAGCAATGGCGCACGGGGCCTGATCCTCACAGCCCGGCAACAGAAGTGGGGATGGACCGCAGGGAGAGACCGCTGACGGCGAGAAAGACCGCTGACGTCGGGGAAAGACCCGGCAGCTGACGCAAGTCAGCCGACCCGCCGGTGCCGCAGCTGTTAAGTGGCAGAGTCGGGAATGGTCGTAGCAGGTTCGGTAACCACCTAGCGGACGGGGGTTCGATTCCCCCCAGCTCCACCACGGGGTGTTCCCCTGAATTCGGGGGATGACTTCCCCCGAATTCGCAATTCAGTTCCCCTGAACTCTGGGGGCGTAGTTTCAGGCCGTGACAACTCCCGAAGCGGTCCTCCACTTCTCGATCCCTGTCGACGACCTGGAGACGGCCCGTCGGTTCTACGTCGACGCATTCGGGTGCAGTGTCGGGCGAGTGCGAGAGGACTGGATCGACATCTGGTTCTTCGGCATGCAACTCACGCTGCAGCATCGGCCGGACGAGGTTCGCTCGCCCGAGGAGCAGGGCGTGCGCCACTTCGGTGTTGTCCTGACCGATGCAGCGAGCTACTCGAGCTTGGTCGATCGTCTCCGGGCGGCCGGTGTCCGCTGGCTGTCAGAGCCGGCGGGACACGCCGACGTCGAGTTGAGCGGCAAAGTCGGCGGCAAGCTCGCTGATCCGAGCGGCAACGTCATCGAGGTGAAGCACTACGCCGACGCGGATGCGTACCGCTCAGCCACCAGCGACTGACCAACCCAATCACCCAATCGGCGAACCGGGACATCCCTCGAACCTCGCGTCCTCGGTGTGGCCGTTGTAAGGGGAGTGACGTGGATGCGGCCGTATCCGGCCGGAACCGCTGCTGCGCCGCTCACTCGCCTGTGTGAGTCGAGGTGTGCGAACTCTTGCCATCTGCTGTGCAACCCGCCTCAGGGCACGCCACCTGATCCGCTTCCATCCCACTGACAGTAGGGCACTTCGAATTCAGGCGAACACCCCACGGAGGGGGTGTCCCGTGAAT
>CAJANQ010000382.1 GCA_903941145.1 uncultured Actinomycetes bacterium | reverse complement strand
CGGCCGCCTGCTCGTCGTCGCCGACAAGAAGTAGCCGACGTCCGTCAGTCGTAGGTCGACCGGAACAGCGGCTCCTCGGAGCGGTTCGACGCCACTCCGCACACCACCCCGTTGTGGAGGCAGAGCCGCACCTCCTGCTCGAGGTCCTCGGGCTTCCACCCGTTGAAGAAGTCGGCGTGGCCCGAGTAGATCGAGCCGGACGCCAGTGAGAGCTCGTGCCCCGGGCCCGTGACCGGGTAGGAGATCGAGAGCATCAGCTGCGGCACGTGCACCGGGTGCGACGCAGGGCACTTCCCGTCGGTCGACGCGGCGACGTGGCGCTGGTGGTCCGACGAGTCGGTGGCCTTCCCGTCCCAACAGTCGGGGAACGTGACGACCAGGTGCAGCGGCGCCGAGCCGGGGCACGCTGCCGGCGGCACTGGCGACAGCTTGGACGAGGAGCCGCAGGTCCATCCGACCCGTTCGACGGGCTGGGGCTCCGTGGCGGTGGCATTGCCGGAGACCATCTTCAGGCCGGCCGGATAGGGCTCGACGTCCTTCGGGTCCGTCCCCGGGGCGGGCCGGTAGTAGGCCACCAGCCCGTCAGGGGTGACGGGCGCACCGCGGTCGGACAGCGTCGGCGCCCAGTACGAGGCCCGGTCGCTCTGCTTGCCGCAGGTGGTCGCGCCGGACTGGAGGTCCTCGGTCGTCGTCGACGAGTCCGTGACCTCGTTGCCGAAGAAGTCGTGGCTGTGCGACATGCCCGGCATGTCGTAGTGGACGATCGGGTCGTGCGGCCCCCGGTGGCTGAACCCGCACTTCGCGATGAACTGGCCGGTGCGGCCCTGCGGGCCGGTGATCCTCGAGGGGAGGGCGCTGACGAGCGGGGACTCCTCGCCCGGCGGCAGCGAGCTGGCCACAGCGCCGCTCGTCCCGTCGGTCGCCCCGGCGCAGCCGGCGACGACGGCGCACGCGACGGCCAGGGCCGCCGCGAGCGCCGTCGACCGCCGCACGATCAGTTCCCTGCCGGGGCGGCGGAGGTGGTCGTGTTCGACTTGGTGCCCGACGGCTTGGCCGGGACCTTGATCGACGCCAGGTCGGGCTTCTTGGGCGACGACGTCATCGGCTTGGCCGGTGCGGTCGACGCCTTCGGCATGTTCGGCTGGGCCGGCGGGAGCGGCTGCACCTTGTAGTCGCCCGCGGGCGGACGCTCCGAGGCGATCAGGACACCCAGGTCCAGCGCCCCGTCGGCCCAGTCGCCCGAGCCGGTGCCCTCGCAGGGTGCGAGCGTCTGCAGGTTCTTGGGCGAGGACGTCGTGACCGTGTTGCCGGCGAAGCAGTTGCCCAGGCCGGAGAGGTCGGTGTCCAGGCCGCCGACGGCGATGTCGCCCAGGCCGGAGCCCTCGACCACGTTGTCGGTCACCTTGTTGTCCTGCGCGCTCCACACGACCAGGCCGACCGAGTCGGGGTCCGGCGGGGTCTTCTTCTTCTGGTCGGAGCAGGGAAGGTCCCAGTCGGACTTCGGCGGGGCGTTGTCGCTCGCGTCCTCCTCGGGGAACGGCACCAGGCCGATGCCCGTGCGCTCGTGGTCGAACACCCGGTTCTTGGTGATCAGGTTCCGGTTGCCGCCGGCCGGGAGGATGCCGTTGCCCATGGCGAGCAGGGCGACGTCGATGGCCGGCGTGTCGGCCTGGTTGTTCGAGTAGACGAGGTTGCCGGCGATGGTGGACTCGCGCTGCGGGTAGCAGAGCTCGTACGAGCCGGAGTTCGGCACGATGCCGGCCCGGTTGTACCGGAACGTCGAGTTGACGATGTAGAGGTCGCCGCCGGCGTTGGTCCCGGAGTAGCCGAGCCCGTTGTACTCCGAGACGACGTCGGTGATCACGGCGTCGCACTTGTAGCACTGGCCGATGTAGAAGCCGGCGTCGGGGCTGCCGCCGCCGTAGGAGTTGTCGAACTGGCCCATGTAGGAGTCGAACGCGTAGATGCCGTAGTCACCGTTGCGGACCGCAGTCAGGTACGACCCGCGGTAGCCCTTCACGCCGGTCCAGAAGAAGCCGTTGGACGTGTAGTTCTTGGCCGTCATGTTCTCGACGACCACGCCGTCGGCCCCGGTGACCCGGATGCCGTTCTCGAGCTTGAACCCGCCGTCGAGCACCACCTTGTTGCGGTCGGTGCCGCGGATCACCAGGTTGTCGGTCTCGACGTTGACGGACTCCTTGTAGGTGCCGGGCGCCACCAGGATCAGGTCGCCGGCCTTCGCGGCGGCCACGGCCTTGGTGATGGTCGGCTGGTCGTCCGGCACGTTGATGACGGAGCCGCCGTTGCCGTTGTCCGACGACGACGAGCAGCCGGCGGCGACGAGCACCAGCGCGGTAGCCGCAGCTACGGCGGCGACGAGCCGTCCGGCGCGTGAGCGGGCAGCGATGGACATGTGGATCCCCCCTGTCTGGCACCGCGACACCCCGTCCGGCGCAGAAGCGCATCATGCCTCATGCGCCGCCCTGAGGTCATCACTGCTGGCACAATCGGTCCGTGCGTGACTGGCTGGTAGGGGGAGGCATCGTCGAGGGGGCAGTGGTCGGCGTCGTGCCGGCCGGGCCCCCGACGATGCTCCTGGTCCACAACGAACGCCGCGGCGGCCGCACCGACTGGAGCACTCCCGGCGGCGTCGTGGACGAGGGCGAGACGCTCGTCGACGGACTCACGCGGGAGGTGCGCGAGGAGACCGGCCTGGTCGTCCTGGAGTGGGCGGGGCCGTCCTACACCGTCGCCGCCGAGGCGCCGGGCCTGGGCTGGCGGCTGCGCGTCGAGGTCCACCGGGCGCTGCGGGTCGAGGGCGCGCTGGTCGTGGGGGACGACCCCGACGGGATCGTCGTGGGCGCGGACTTCGTCGCCCATGCCGACTGCGTCGCCCGCCTGGACGGCGCACCGCCGTGGGTCCGGGAGCCGCTCGTCGACTGGCTGGCGGTCGGAGGCTTCGACGGCGCGCCGCCCGAGTACCGCTACCTGGTCGAGGGCGACGACATGTCGTCGCTCACCATCCACCGTGTCGCCTGAGACGCAGCCCGGTGGGGGCCGCACCGTCCTGCACGTCGACATGGACGCGTTCTTCGTGTCGTGCGAGCTGCTGCGCCATCCGGAGCTACGGGGCCGGCCGGTGGTGGTCGGCGGGTCGGGGGACCGGGGTGT
>CAJANQ010000381.1 GCA_903941145.1 uncultured Actinomycetes bacterium | reverse complement strand
GGGCACCGGCAGGAGCGGCGAAGCTCGCTACGAACGCACCGAGCAGCGCCATGAGCGCAACGATGCGCAGGGCGATGCCGGACTTACGGGCAGGGGCGGAACTACGGGACATTTTTCCTCCAGCAGGATGGCCGGCGTGTCCGGCACGGAGGCATCATCTGGGCCGGATTTCCAGAGATCAATGGTTCCGAACCACTGTTCCCGCACTGTTGGGCCGGCGTTCACCAAGGTCCGACACGGAGTTCTCCTAGGACCCCGCGCGACGCTTTCCGGACACCCTCGGCACGGCTCCGAAGTACTCGGTCGCACGGCGTCCCGCGGCCGTAGTCACCCTGTCCGAGGGCGCGGCACGACCGACGAATCGGGCAGTCCAGGCGCGCCGGTTCAGTAGGTGATCGGCAGGAACGCGTCGAGGTGGAACAGCACTAGGACCACACCCAGGGCGAGCGCCGGGCCGGCAACGACGCACACGGTGAAGGTCGAGTAGCGACCTTTCATCTCGAGCACTCCGACGACCCCGAGCCCGATGACCACGAACCCGGCGAGCAGGAGCAGCAGACCGCCGGGACCCCGCTCGTCGAACGGGCCCAGGTCCGTGAGCTTGCGGACCGGTTCCCGGAACTCCTTGGGGGTCGGGACCGGTGTGCCCACCCCCTTTGCCACGACGACGGTCCGGGCGGTGTCGAACGGCCCGCCGGCACTGGTGACGAGCGTCAGCCGGTTGCGACCGACGGGGTCCATGACCGAGGTCAGTCCCGACCGCAATCGCTTCACGTAGAGCACCTGGTACTTATAGACGCGCCCGTCGCGGGTCCGGACGTAGATGCTGGCGTCCTTGGGCAGCTTGGACAGCTGGGAGAACGGGTAGGTCCAGCGGGTCGAGCGGCCCAGCACGACGGTGTTGCCGGTACCGGGGGGCGCGCTGCCCTCCCGCCAACCGGGGCCGCCCTGGAGCAGCGCCGGGGTAGCACCCTTGACGACCACCTGGTCCAGCCGGAGCGCCGGGATCTGCAGCAGGAGCGCTGCATCGCCGACGCCCACCTTTCGCGCAGGCTCCTGGTACTCATCGACCCGGTGCTCCTGGCGAACGCGGCCGGCGGCAGGGACCAGGTAGACGTCCAGTGCCCAGAGCCCGAGCACTGCCAGCACCGCGGCGATCACCGCGGTCCGGGCGCGACGGTCGCTCTCTCCAGACCCGGCGGTCCCTGCATCGTCAGCGGGGTCGACTGGACCGTCCTCGGACACCGGGGCGTCGTCCAGCAGGCTCACGCCTTCCTCCTGCGGTAGGACCGGATGCCGGCGTAGGCCACTGCGCCCAGGGCGAGCGTGGCGGCACGGTCGAGCGGCGGCAGCGACTGGCCGGGCACCCCGAGCGGCATGCCGTACTGGGTCCCTTGCACCGTGCCGCTCGTCGTCGACCCGGAGGACGACCCGGAGGACGGTTCGTTCGTCGCCGACTCACCGAGCACGCTCGGGTCGCCGCCGTCGACGGAACCGCTGTCGAGCGCCACCTCGGAGGACGACAGCCCGGAGTCCGAGAACGACGAGTCGAAGTCGCTGCCGGAGAACTCTTCGCCGGCGCTGGCCGGCTCGTTCACGGTCTGGGTGCTCTCAGCGGGCCCCTCGCAGTAGGTGACCTCGCCAAGGCCGGGGAACCCGCCCTTGGGTGCGGTACCGCCCGCGGTCGACGAGGACTTCACCGTGCCCTTTGCGTCGGCGCAGTTGGACTTCACGACCTGGTCCG
>CAJANQ010000380.1 GCA_903941145.1 uncultured Actinomycetes bacterium | reverse complement strand
CCACCCCGTTCTTCGCCGGCGCCCCCCACCAGCGCCCCGATTCCCCGGTGTTCGTGACGTCTGACCGCTATATGGCGGCCAGACGTCACGAAAACCGGGGTTGGTGGGGGTGAAGGGGTTGGGGGGCAGTGAGTGGATGAACCAGAACGCGAACGGGCCCCGCGCAGTGCGCGGGGCCCGTTGCAGTTCTGCTGTGCGGAAGAGGTGAAGCGGCTCAGCTGAGGCGCTCGACCACCATCGCCATGCCCTGGCCACCGCCGACGCACATGGTCTCCACGCCGAACGTCTTGTCGGACTCCTGGAGGTTGTGGATCAGGGTGGTCATGATGCGGGCGCCGGTCATGCCGAACGGGTGGCCCAGGGCGATCGAGCCGCCACGGGTGTTCAGCTTCTCCATCGGGATGCCAAGGTCACGGGCCGACGGCAGCACCTGGGCGGCGAAGGCCTCGTTGATCTCGAACAGGTCGATGTCGTCGATGCCCATGCCGGCACGGCCGAGGGCCTTGCGGACTGCCTCGACCGGGCCCATTCCCATGATCTCGGGGTTGAGGCCGGTGGCGGCCGACGAGACGATGCGGGCCAGCGGGGTCAGGCCGAGGGCCTTGGCCTTCTCGGCGCTCATGACGACCACGGCTGCGGCACCGTCGTTGAGCGGGCAGGCGTTGGCGGCGGTCACGGTGCCGTCGGGGCGGAAGGCCGGGCCGAGGCCGCTGACCTTCTCGATGGTGGTGCCGGCACGGATGCCGTCGTCCTGGGACACGAGGCCGTCCGGGGTCTGGACCGGGGTGAGCTCAGCAGCCCAGAAGCCGTTGTTGAGGCTCTCCTCGGCCAGGTTCTGGCTGCGGACGGCGAACTCGTCCTGGTCCTCACGGCTGACGTTCTTGAACTGTGCGACGTTCTCGGCGGTCTGGCCCATGGCCAGGTAGATGTCGGGCAGGCCCTCGGGCGCGGACCACACGGCGGCACCGCCGGCGGAGCGCTCGAGGCTGCGGAGCTCGGCCCCCTCGAAGATGGGGTTCTTCGGGCCGTCGGCGAGCTGCAGGTGCAGCTGGTTGCGGGAGATGGCCTCGACGCCACCGGCGATGAAGACCTCGCCGTCGCCGGCCTTGATGGCGTGCTCGGCCATGCGGATCGTCATGAGCGACGAGGAGCAGTAGCGGTTGACGGTGACGCCGGGGACGTTGTCCAGGCCGGCGAGCACGGCGGCGACACGGCCGACGTTGTGGCCCGCCTCGACGGCCGGCTGGCCGCAGCCCCACAGGACGTCCTCGATCTCGGTGCGGTCCAGGCCGGGCACCTTGTCGAGCACGGCCTCGATGGCACGTGCGGACAGGTCGTCCGGACGCATGTCCTTCAGCGAGCCCTTGCCGGCACGGCCGATGGGCGTCCGGGCGGTAGCGACGATCACGGCGTCGGTCATGGTTCCTCCTAGCGAGGTCGCCCTCGTCGGCGACCGGAGAAGGTTACCGGCCGGTAACTACGCCTTCCAACACTGCGGCGGCGTTACCTGCCGCAGTTGTTGCCGTTCCCGTTCCCGTCGCCGCCCTTGACCCCGCAGTTGCCATTTCCGGGCTTCGTCGTGGTGGTCGTCGACGGTGGCTCGGTGGTGGTGGTCGTCGACGGTGGCTCGGTCGTGGTCGGCGCCTGGACCGTGGTGGTCGGCGACGGCGGCTGTGTGGTGGTCGTCGTCGGCGGCGGCTGTGTGGTCGTCGGCGCCAACGTGGTGGGAGTCGGCCTACGGAGCGTCACCGGTAGGGCCTGGCCGGAAGGCCGTAGCGCCCAGCTCGGGACACCCGTCGTCGGCACCGGCGGCACGCTGGTGACCGGCGTCGTCGTGGTCGTCGTGGTCGTCGTCGAGGAACTGGTCGTCGTCGTGCGTTCGACCGCTGCGGTCGTGGTCGGAGGAAGTGCGCTCCTGTCGCGGGTCCCCACCCACGCTCCGCCGCCGATCGCCGCTGCGGCGACAACTGCGGCCACGATCCCGGCCACGATCCCGGGCCCGCCGGCTGTTGCACCGCCGGCTGATGAGGCAGCTCCCGCAGCGCCTCCTGCGCCCGAACCTCCGGTGGTGGTGCCGGTCCCGCCCGCCGCGGCGCCTCCTGCGGCACCGCCCGCGGCGGCCGCCCTGGCCTGGACGGAACTGAGCAGCGCAGCGACGTCCGGCGCGGCCGGCGGCTGGGCCGCAGCCTGCAGCGCGGCGCGCAGCGCGGTCTCGACGCCGCTCATGACGTCTGCTCCTGCTGGTGGTCGACCTCTGTGTCGTGCTCGTCGGCCCCTGCGACCACTTCGAGGCGCGCCCCCACTGCCCGCAGGTCGGCAGCGACCTGCTCCTCTGGGACGCGCATGCCCGTTGCGATGTCGATGACTGGCGCATCGAGGTAGTAGCGCATGACGGCGACCTG
>CAJANQ010000379.1 GCA_903941145.1 uncultured Actinomycetes bacterium | reverse complement strand
GCGGCCGCCAAGGTGGGCGGGCACGACCCCGCCCTCGCACTGGCACGGGGCTGGTCGATGACCCGTCGGGCCGACGGCACCGTCGTCCGGTCCGTCGCCGACGTGCGCGACGGCGACGAGCTGGTCACCGTGGTCGGCGACGGCCGCATCACGTCCACCGTGTCCGCGACCGAGCCGGCCTGACCGGCACCGACAGAGCGACCCAGAGAGAAGGAACTGACATGGCGTCCAACGACACCCCGCCCGAGGAGCTCGGCTTCACCGCCGCGGTGGCCGAGCTCGACCAGATCGTGGCCGACCTGGAGTCGAGCCAGCTCGACGTCGACGCGCTCACCGCCAAGGTGGCCCGCGCCGCCGAGCTGGTGACCTGGTGCCGCGGGCGCATCGACGGCACGCGCCTGCAGGTCGAGCAGGTCCTGAACACGCTGGACCCGGCCGACGGCTGAGCGCCACGTTGCGTTAGTTTCCCGCCGTGCCCAACTCAGACCGCAGCGCCCCGCTCAGCCGCGAGCGCATCGTCGCCGAGGCACGGGTCCAGCTCTCCGAGGAGAGCCTCGAGCAGATGTCACTGCGGCGGCTGGCCAACCGGCTCGGCGTCACAGCGCCGGCGCTCTACGCGTACGTCACCGACAAGCAGGACCTGCTCGCCGCGGTCGCCGAGACCGGGTTCGGCGAGCTGCTCGCCCGGTTCGAGGCCATCTCGGCCGACGACCCGGCCGAGGTACTGCGCGAGATGGCCCGGGTCTACGTGGGCTACGCGCTCGAGCACCCGTCGGTGTTCCGCGTGATGTTCCACTTCCCGCCCAGCACGCTGCACGTGCCCGAGGCGAGCACGCTCGACGGGGCGACGGCCGTCTTCGCCTGGTCGTCCGGCTCGGTCGCCACTGCCCAGGCCGCTGGCGTCATCCACCCGGACCGCGACCCTGCGATGGCGTCGCTCGTGCTCTGGACCGCCTCGCACGGGAGCGCCTCGGTGCTGCTCCTCGGCGCGCCCGACGGCCACGTCCGGGAGATCCCTGAGTTCGCCGGGCTCGTCGACGCGATGGTCGACACTGCGCTGCTGGGTCTGGCCCAGCCGCCGACCGCCTGACGCGTCAGCCGACTGCGGCGTACCGGGCGAGGCCCTCGGCCACGGCGCCCCGGGCCACCCCGGGCTCGGCCTCGATGGCCGTGACCCACTCGGGCCGCACGACGCAGCTCACCCAGACCGGGTCCTCGAGCTCGGAACCCTCCACCGCGTAGCGGGCGTAGGTCTGCGCGTAGTCCGGCGGCCGCACGTCGCGGGCCAGCTCCAGGAGGGCGAACGGGTCAGGGGGTACCACGCCACCGGGGGCCGGCACCGGCAGGAGCGGCGAGCCCGGGTGCGTCCCGCCGCCCACCAGGCCGGGGCCGTCGGTCAGCACCACGCCGCGCACCAGCTCGGGGCGGGCCGCGGCGGTGAGCAGGCCCACATACGCGCCCAGACCCCGGCCAAGGATCGTCACCGGCCCGGTCTCGAGCAGCACCGCGTCGACGTCGCCCACCAGGATCTCGGACGTGTAGCCGCCACCGACCGGCACGGTGGACCCGCCGTGGCCGGTGAAGTCCAGT
>CAJANQ010000378.1 GCA_903941145.1 uncultured Actinomycetes bacterium | reverse complement strand
GCTGACCGTGGGCGTCTACTCGGTGTTCCAGATCCAGGTGTCGCCGGCGACGGTCATCTCGTTCCTGACCATCCTGGGCTTCTCCCTCTACGACACGATCGTGGTGTTCGACCGGGTCCAGGAGAACTCGGTGCGGCTGGGACGCACCGGGCAGTACACCTACACGGCCATCATGCGGCGCTCGCTGAACCAGGTGCTCATGCGGTCGGTCAACACCACGTTCATCACGCTGCTCCCGGTGGTCTCGATGCTGGTCGTGGGCCAGATGGTCTATGGCCAGGCCACGCTCGGCGACTTCTCGCTCGCCCTGCTCATCGGCCTGGCCTCGGGCGCCTACTCGTCGCTCTTCATCGCCTCGCCCCTGACCGCCTACCTCAAGGAGCGCGAGCCCCGGTTCATCGAGATCCGCAAGCGTCTGGTCGCCAAGGGCGTCGACGTCAACGACACCGCCTGGCACGGCGTTACCACCGGCTCGGTGGCGGCGCGCCGGCAGGCTCCGGCGGCCGCTGGGGCGACCGCCGGCACCGCCACGGCGACCGCCGCACGTCCGGAGTCGCAGGTCGACCCGGCGACGTTCGGTGGCCATCCGCCCCGGCCCCGCAAGAAGAAGCGCTGAACCCTGCGGCGGCGCCGGGCGTACCTGTAGGTGCGCGGCGACCGCGGCTCGGTAGCGTGGTGCCCATGACGCGGCGCCGACGGGGAGCACTCTGATGCCCACGGTGACGCGTGTCCTTCCATGGAAGCGGCACACCCAGCCCCCGCAGGCCGAGGTTGCCCAGATCGTCGAGCAGTTCAAGCGGTTCCATCCGCGGCGCCAGCCCGACGCCATCATCGCCGCCTACGAGATCGCCCGGGGGGCCCACCGCGGCCAGCTGCGCCGCTCCGGCGAGCCGTACATCACCCACCCGCTCGCCGTGGCCGGGATCGTCGCCCAGTACGGCATGGACGACGTGTCGATCGCGGCGGCGCTCCTCCACGACGCCGTCGAGGACACCGTCCTGACCCTCGAGGAGATCGACGAGAAGTTCGGGCCCGAGGTGACGGCGATCGTCGACGGGGTCACCAAGCTCGAGCGTGTCCACTTCGACTCGAAGGAGGCCCAGCAGGCCGCCACGCTCCGCAAGATGCTGGTGGCGATGGCCAAGGACGTCCGCGTCCTCATCATCAAGCTGGCCGACCGGCTGCACAACATGCGCACGATCGCGGCGCTGCCGGCGTGGAAGCAGGAGCGCACGGCGCTCGAGACGCTCGACATCTACGCGCCGCTCGCCCACCGGCTCGGCATGCAGGAGCTCCGCCAGCAGATGGAGGACCTCTGCTTCGCGTCGCTCCACCCCAAGCTGTACGCCGAGATCGACCACATGGTCGCGGCCCGCGACCCCGAGCGTGACGCGTACGTCGACCGCGTCGAGGACGCCATCCGGGCCCGTCTGGCCGAGGTGGGGGTGAAGGCGGAGATCACCGGCCGGCCCAAGCACCTGTGGTCCATCTACGAGAAGATGGTGCGGCGCAACAAGGCGTTCGGCGAGATCTACGACCTCGTCGGCATCCGGGTGGTGGTCGACTCGATCAGCGACTGCTATGCCACGCTCGGGTCGATCCACGCACTCTGGACGCCGGTGCCGGGCCGCTTCAAGGACTACGTCGCCAACCCCAAGGTCAACGGCTACCAGTCGCTCCACACGACGGTGATCGGTCTCGACGGGCACCCCGTCGAGGTGCAGATCCGCACCCGGGAGATGCACTCGAAGGCCGAGTGGGGCGTCGCCGCGCACTTCTCCTACAAGGACGGCCACTCCGAGGACGTGGCCTGGCTGAGCCGGATCGTCGACTGGCAGCAGGAGATGACCGACCCGGCCGAGTTCATGGCCAACCTGAAGACCGACCTCGAGTTCGAGGAGGTCTTCGTCTTCACGCCGAAGGGCGACGTCATCACGCTCCCGGTCGGGGCCACGCCCATCGACTTTGCCTACGCGATCCACACCGAGGTCGGCCACCGTTGCATCGGGGCCCGGGTGGCGGGACGGCTCGTGCCGCTCGACCACCAGCTGGCGTCGGGCGACACCGTCGAGATCTTCACCTCCAAGGTGCCCGGCCACGGACCCAGCAGGGACTGGGAGCAGATCGCCGTCACCCGGGCCGCCCAGGCGAAGATCCGCCACTGGTTCCTGCGGGAACGGCGGGAGGACTCGCTCGAGAACGGCCGTGAGGACCTGGTCAAGGCCATCCGCCGTGAGGGCCTGCCCGTCCAGCAGCTCATTGGGTCCGAGGTCGTCGGGGAGGTCGCGACCGAGCTGGGGTACCAGTCCGAGGACGCCCTCTTCACCGCCATCGGGGAGCACCACGTGTCGGCCGAGTCGGTCGCCGCCCGCGTCGCCAAGACGGTGCGTGGGGCCACCGAGACCCGTGAAGAGGTCGTCGCCCAGCCGGTCCGGCCCAGGGGCCGCCGCCGGAACCAGCCGGTCGGCGTCCACGTCGAGGGCTTCGACGACATGCTCGTGCGCATGGCCCGCTGCTGCACCCCGGTGCCGGGCGACCGGATCATGGGGTTCGTCACCCGTGGCCGCGGCGTGTCGGTGCACCGCGTCGACTGTGCCAACTCCGCGTCGCTGGCCCAGGCCCAGAAGGAACGGATCGTCGACGTCTACTGGGACGAGGGCTCCCAGGGGCACTTCGTCGCCATGGTCGAGGTCAAGGCCCTGGACCGACCCCGCCTGCTCGGCGACGTCACGTCGCTGCTCGGCGACCACCACGTGAACATCCTGAGCAGCCAGTCCCAGTGCGGCGCCGACAAGGTGTCGCGGATGCGCTTCGAGTTCGAGCTCGGCGACCCCGAGCACCTCGAGCTGCTGCTCAACCGGCTCCGGTCGATCGACAGCGTGTACGACGCCTACCGGGTGCTGCCCGGCGCCGGCGGCTGACTGGACCGTGGCCGGCCCCGGTCAGGGCCGTCGCCAGCGGCCGAAGTGGTGCAGCCACTTCCGCTCGAACAGCTCCAGGTCGAAGCCGGCGGACCGCACCGCGGTGGGGAACCCGTGCTCGGCCCCCAGCCAGTCGACGAAGGTCTGGCCCTCGGCGTCGACCATCGCCCGCTTGTCGCGGGAGAACCTGGTGAGCCGGTGGAGCGGGCTGTGCAGCGCCGCGTCGAGGACCCGGCGGGTCGTGGTCTGCGCCGGCTCGCACACGAAGAACGAGCCGCCGGGACGCAGCACCCTGCGGACCTCGGCGAGCGCGTCGGGCAGCTCGACCAGCGCCACGTGGTGGAGGACGTCCATGACCACCACGGCGTCGACGGACGCGGTGGGGAAGGGGAGCGCCGTGGCCGACCCCGCAGCGGTGCGCCGGCGGTCCGGGTGGAGGGCCAGCAGCTCGGGCTGGTACTCCACGCCGACGACGTCGGTGAGGCCCAGTCCGGTCAGGCTGCGGGCCAGGTTGCCGTCGCCGGCCCCGACGTCGAGCACGCGTGCGCCGCGGTCGAGGCGGTCGACCCCGAGCCGCTGCAGACGGGCCCGGTTGGTGGCCTCGACCTCCGTGAACGGGTCCTTGCGGACCCGCGTGTAGCTGTCGCGCCAGCTCTCCGACGTGTCGCCCCCGGACATGGTCCCACCCTAGGCGTGGCCGACGTGGCGGCCGCGGGCGTCGACAGGGGCAGGAAGTGTCGTTACCGTCCTTGTCCGTGGGGCGAACGTGGCTCAGGCGGTACCGGTTCCCGCTCGTGTTCTGGGGTGCCCTTGCCTCGACGATGGTGGTGCTCCAGCACGTGGCGTCGAAGGTCCTGGGCGCCCGTGCCTACCGGCT
>CAJANQ010000377.1 GCA_903941145.1 uncultured Actinomycetes bacterium | reverse complement strand
CGGCACCGGCGGCCTTGACCAAGTACGCCGTCAGGCGGTGAAGGTCACCGCAGGCACCTCTGTCGCACCGGCCGCGATCGCGTCGACCACCGCCGTGGCAACGGTCGACGGGCTAAGCCCCTCCTTGAGCCGAGGGGCCTCACCAGCGATGGGCCGGTCGGCCAGGCCGGTCTCGGTGTGCGGGGGCCGCACGTCGCAGACCGTGATGCCCTTGCGCCGCAGCTCTCGCGTCAGGGCCGTGTCGGCCGCGGTGAGCGCCGCCTTCGCCGAGCTGTACGCCGCCATGCCCGCCATCGGCTGCTCGGCCACCACGGCACTCAGCTGAACGACGAACCCCTTGGACTCGGACAGCAGCGGCACGACCCGCTTGAGCAGCCACAGAGGACCGACCACGTCGGTCAGGAAGAGCTCCTCAATCACGGCGTCGTCGGTGTCGACCAGGTCGCCGAACGCCACGACGCCCGCCGCGTTGACCAGCCCGTCGAGCCGGCCGCCGAGGTCGGCCACCGCGGCCACGAGCGCGTCGCCGGCCGACGAGTCGCGAAGGTCCAGCTCCACCACGGCGGCCGCCGCCACGCCCGCAGCGGCGATCCGCTCCGGGTGGGGTCCGCACGCCACGACGGTGGCGCCGCGGGCGGTCAGCTCGGCGCACACCGCCGAACCCAGGCCGCCGGACGCACCGACCACTGCCACTACCGCGCCTTGCAACTCACGTTCAGCCATACCGGTGCCAACAACGCGCCGGGCCGATCCATGCCGTCGTCGGTCCCGGCCTCCACGCGGTAGAACGGCACCATGACCAACCCGGCTGACCACCCCCACCGCGCCGACGTCGTGGTGGTGGGCGCCGGGCTCGCCGGGCTGGCCGCGGCGACCACGCTCTCGGCAGCCGGCAGGACCGTGGTGGTGCTCGAGGCCTCCGACGGCGTCGGCGGCCGGGTCCGCACCGACCACGTCGACGGGTTCTTGCTCGACCGAGGGTTCCAGATCATGCTCACCGCCTACCCGGAGGCCCACCGCCAGCTCGACCTGGACGCGCTCGACATGCGGCCCTTCGAGCCGGGGGCGATGATCCACTGGGGCGGGAAGTTCCACACCGTCAGCGACCCGTTCCGCCGCCCGGCCAGCGTGTTCGGGACCGCACTCACCCCGGTCATCGGTGTGGCGGACAAGCTCCGGGTCGCGCAGCTGCGCCAGCGGGTCCTGCGCGGCACCGGACGTCAGCTGGCCACCGACCCCGAGACCACCACCCTTGAGCACCTGAAGGGCATGGGGTTCTCGGACGCCGCGGTCGACCGGCTCTTCCGACCCCTCTTCGGCGGCATCCAGCTCGACCCGGACCTCCAGACCACCAGCAGGATGTTCGACCTGATCTACCGGTGCCTGGCCAAGGGCGACGCCGGAGTTCCTGCCGCGGGCATGGGCGCGATCCCCGCCCAGCTGGCCGCCAAACTGCCACCCAGCACCGTCCGCCTCAGCACCCCGGTCGCCCAGGTCGACGGACACGGGGTCATGACCGCCGACGGCCAGCGGATCGACGCCGGCGCTGTCGTCGTCGCCACCGAGGGACCGGCGGCCGCTCGGCTCCTCGACCGGCCCGACGTCGCCGGCCACTCCGTGTCGTGCTGCTGGTTCGCCGCACCGACCCCGCCCGTGAAGGGGGCGGCACTGCTGCTCGACGGCGACGGCACCGGCCCGGCCCTCAACGTGGCGATGATGACCGGCGCCGCACCGAGCTATTCGTCGGACGGCCGGGCACTCATCGCCGCGGCCTGCCCCGGCACGCATGACGACTCGCTCGGCCAGGCCGTGACGGCGCAGCTGCGCGGCTGGTGGGGTGCGCAGGTCGACGGGTGGGAGCTCCTCCGCACCGACCACATCGCGCACGCCCAGCCGGCCCAGGAGGTGCCGTTCTCCATGAAGAAGTCGGTCCGCGTGGGCGACGGGCTCTTTGTGGCCGGCGACCACCGGGACACGGCGTCGATCCAGGGCGCGCTGTTCTCGGGCCGGCGCTGCGCCGAGGCCGTACTCGGCCGCTAGGCCGAACTAGCCGGCCGAGCCGTCAGGCCCGCCAGTCAGAACGTCAGCGGCCCGGGTCCCTCGACCAGCCGGTTGCGCAGCTCGCCGAGTCCCTCGCCGCCCGACACCAGCTCGTCGCCCACGGCAAGGAACTGGCCACGGGCCAGCCCGACGCCAGACGGCGTACCGGTGAAGACCAGGTCGCCCGGGTAGAGCGTGCAGATCGACGACAGGTAGGCCACCAGCTGCGGGACCGAGAAGATCAGGTCGTTGGTGCGGCCGTCCTGCATGCGTTCGCCGTTGACGTCGCACCACAGCCCGACGTTGTCGGTGTCGGCGAACGCGTCGAGCGACACCAGCGCCGGGCCGGTGGGGCCGAACGCGGTGAAGCTCTTGCCCAACGAGAACTGCGGGGGCGTGTCGCTGAGCTGCACGGCGCGGTCCGAGACGTCCTGGCCGAGCATGAGGCCGGCCACGTAGTTCCAGCCGTCGGCCACGGCGACGTGGGACGCCGCTGATCCGATCACCGCGACGACTTCGACCTCCCAGTCGACCATCGGCCCGGTAACCGGCACGTCGGCCGTGGGCCCGACGATGCAGCTGGGGAACTTGGTGAAGGTGAGCGGGACGGTCGGTACTGGCTGGCCCGACTCGCCGGCGTGCTCGGCGTAGTTGAGACCGATCCCGAACACCTGCCGCGGCCGGGGCACCGGTGCGCCGAGCGTGATGCCAGCCATCGCCCCGCCAGGGACCGCCGCGCCCAGTCGGCCGGCCAGGTCGTGGAGCTCCTGGTGACGGGCGACCGCCACCATCGGGTCGGCCAGGGTGTCGTCGCCCGACACGGTGGCGAGGTCGAACCAGGAACCGTCGTGCTCCAGCGCAGCGCGGCCATCAACGTTGACGAGTCGGAACATCTGGACCGTCCTTGCCGCTCAGCGGTCAGCGACGTACGCGTCCCAGACCGAGTCGACCGCCGTCGTGGCGGTGACCGCTCCGGAGCGGACCTGGGACTCGAGGTCGGCCAGGAGGAGCTCAAGGTGCGGGCGGGAACGCAGGTCGTCGCGCAGGCGCTCGTCGAGCATCGACCACATCCACCGGACCTGCTGCGCCCGGCGGCGGTCCTCGAACT
>CAJANQ010000376.1 GCA_903941145.1 uncultured Actinomycetes bacterium | reverse complement strand
TCGCTGCGGTGACTGGTGGACGAGTCCGGGTGGAAGGTCTGGGATCCGGGTCGACCCAGGGCGACCTGCGGTTCGCCGACCTGCTGGCACAGATGGGCGCGGCCGTGGAGATCACGCGCACCCACACCGAGGTGCGCGGCACCGGCGTGCTGCGCGGCATCGACGTCCACATGTCGGACTGCTCCGACACGGCGCAGAGCCTTGCGGCAGTGGCCCCCTACGCGGAGGGACCGACCTCTGTGCGCGGGATCGGCTTCATCCGCGGCAAGGAGACGGACCGTGTGGCCGCCGTCGTCACGGAGCTCCAGCGCCTTGGGATCGTCGCCACCGAGGACCCCGATGGCTTCACGGTGCAGCCCGGCCGGCCCCGGGGCGGCACGGTCGCGACCTACGACGACCACCGGATGGCGATGAGCTACGCGGTCCTGGCGGCCGGGGCCGATCCGGCCGACCCGGTGCAGATCGCCGATCCCGGGTGCGTCGCCAAGACCTACCCCAGCTTCTGGGAGGACCTGGCGCAGGTCCGGAGCACCGTCATCTCGGCGGATGCCTAGTATCGGCACCGATCTGGAAGGACCACTCACGTGCGTGTGATTGCGATCGACGGGCCAGCAGGCTCGGGCAAGTCGACCGTCGGCCGGATGCTGGCCGACCGGCTCGGGCTGACCTATCTCGACACCGGCGCGATGTACCGCGCCGTGGCCTTCGCCGCCATCCGCGGCGGTGTGGACCCGGTGGACGCAGAGCCGGTCGCCCAGCTGTCCCGGCGGATCGACCTGCAGATGGGCAACGGCTCGGTCGTGGTCGACGGGGTGGACGCCTCGGTAGAGATCCGAGGCCCCGAGGTCTCCCGGGCCGTGAGCGTCGTCGCCGCCAACCCCGAGGTCCGCGCCGAGATGCGTGCCCGACAGCGCGCCTGGGCGACTGAGCGCGGCGGGGGAGTGATCGAGGGTCGCGACATCGGCAGCGTGGTCTTCCCCGACGCAGTGCTGAAGGTCTACCTGACGGCCGACCCCGAGGTCCGTGCGCAGCGGCGGGCCAAGGAGATGACCGACCTGGAGTACGACAACGTCGCGGCCGACCTGGCCCGCCGGGACGCGGCCGACCAGGGGCGCACCCACAGTCCGCTGGTCGAGGCCGACGACGCCGTGGTGCTCGACACCACCGGCATGGAGATCGACGAAGTCCTGGACCACCTTGTCGGTCTGGTCGAGGAGCGCACCGCGGCCCGCAGGGTCGACGAGGGCTGACGCCCTCGGCCAGGCCCGACCTGGCCTGCTAGCCGAGCAGGACGCCGGCGTACATGGCGCCGATGCCGAAGAGGAGCGCCACGGCGCCACCGGCGGCCAGCCTGGCCTTGTTGCCGTTCGCGGTCTGGTGCACCACGGCGCCGATCGCGCTGAACAGCACCAGCATGACCTTGATCTCGATGAGCGGGTGCTGGAGCGTGTCCATGCCGACCAGGAGCACGTTGGCGATGCCCGTCACCACGGTCAGGCCGAATGCCGGCCATGCGACCTTGTTGAAGGCGTTGGCGAGGGCCTTAGGAGCGTCGTCGCCGAACCCGCGCACGGTCGGGACGAGGCCCGCCACCACGATCTGACCGCCGACCCAGACGGAGGCCGAGAGGATGTGCAGGAAGAGGACGAACTGTTCCACGAATGGCTCCAGGTGGTGTTACGGGCTGGGGTGTCGATCCGGCTCAGGTGAGCTCGGACAGCACCGTACTCGCCGGGAGGTTGCGGTCGTTGGTTGCTGGCGCAGCTGCGGGGTCGCCGCCGAGACCGAGCGTGCCGATCCGCTCGATGGCGCCGAGCAGCTCCCGCAGGTTGCGGGGCGGAGGGAAGTACTCGTCCTCCTCGGTGACCCGGACCTCCTCGACGCCGAGCCGAGGGGCGAGGCGCTCGAGCACTGCGTCGACGAGCTCCTCGGGGGCCGACGCGCCAGCGGTGACCCCGACAGTGCCGGAGAGGTCGTCGGGGAGCTCCTCGGCGCCGTTCACCCGGACGACCACGGGGCACCCCGCTTCACGCGCCAGGTTCTCGAGCGCCACGGTGTTGGACGAGTTCGCCGAGCCGATCACTACGACGGCGTCGCACTGAGGGGCGATCTCCATGAGCGCCGACTGTCGGTTGGTGGTCGCGAAGCACAGGTCGGACCGGCCGGGGCTCCACATGTCCGGGAACCGGTCACGGGCGGCCTCGGCGACCGCCGACCAGTCGCGGTGCGACAGCGTCGTCTGTGCAAGGAGCGCGACCGGTGTCTCGATCTCCTCGAGGGCCTGGACCTCTGCGACCGACTCGACTCGTCGGATGGCGTCGGGGGCGACGGCCATCGTGCCGACCGCCTCCTCGTGGCCCTCGTGGCCGACGTACACGATCGTGTAGCCCTTGCCGGCGCGCACTTTGACCTCGTGGTGCACCTTGGTCACGAGCGGGCACACGGCGTCGACCACGAACCCGCCCCGTGAACGGGCCTCGGCGACGACCTCGGGGGCAGAGCCGTGGGCCGAGAGCATGACGGGGCGGCCGGGCGGCACCTCGGCGACGTCGTCCACGAACACCACGCCCAGGTCCCGGAACCGCTGCACGACCCGCTGGTTGTGGACGATCTCGTGGTAGCAGTAGACGGGCGGCTCGAAGGAGCGGACCATCCAGGCCAGCGCCTTGATCGCCATCTCGACGCCTGCGCAGAAGCCCCGCGGCGCAGCCAGCAGGACCTTCTCGACCTGCGGGGGAGGGGGTTCGCTGCCGGTCACGGCGGCGAGCCTATGACCGGGTCACGGGTTGTGCCGGTACACGAGGATGTCGTCGAACGAGGGCAGCACCTGGTCGCCGAGGCCGACCGGCTGGATGTCCAGCCCGGACCGGAACCGGAGCTCGGCGGTCACGAAGTGCTTGACCTCGGGCCACACGTCGACCGACGGGCGGAACGCCGGGACGACACAGCCGTCGTCGCCCAGCGAGAGCAGGCTGTCGGGAATGGGCAGATTCAGCGCCCGGGCGAGCCCGGCCACGCCGCCGCCGCCCACCGCACAGATGTCCGTGAAGCCGTTGTTGTGGCCGCCGCCGTTCAGCTCGATGAGCTTGCGGGGCCCGGCGGTGTACTCGAACCCGGTGCGGAGCGTGTCGATCCGGGCGATGCCGTCGTTGCGTCCGCCGAACCACAGCACCGACTTGTCGGCGGGAAGCGCAGGTGCGGTCATGTTCAGGAGCGAGACCGGGTTGAGGCCCCCGGCCAGCGAGACGATGGCCGGCACGTCGGGCCGCGTCAGCATCCGCTGCGACTGGAAGCCGCCGGCCGAGTGGCCGATCGGGAAGACGCTGGCCGGGTCGACCGTCCCGGAGAGCAGGTTGCCTGCCGTCGCCGACCTGGAGCGGAGGAACTGGATGGCCTCGTCGGCGACCTGGGTGTCAGGACGCGGGTTGGCGGGGGCCTGGCCGAGGGCGTTGGTGATGCCGCGCTCGAAGTAGTCGGGCGACGCCACCACGAAGCCCCAGCTGGCCAGGTGCGCGGTGAGGAAGGAGGACTGGCTCCGGTAGCCGGCGGCACCGTGCGAGAACAGCACGAGCGGGAACGGGCCGGCCGTTGCGGCCGGGACGTCGCGGTAGGACGGGGTCACTGCCGCGTAGACGTCCGGGTAGGCCAGGTCCGGGAAGTTCACCTTGGCCGGGATGGTCGGGTCGGCCGCGATGACGAAGTCCGTGAAGCTCTGCGGCACGAAGTCCAAGAAGTTGTAGACGTCGCGCGGGGCGCCGGCGGTCCCGGTCTCGTCGGCCGGGTACCAGACCTCGACCTGCCGGTCGGCGAACGACAGTGTGGTGACGCCCACCTTGAAGGGGCCGTCCGCCTGGTAGGCGGCGTCGGCCGCATTCGGCGACTCGTTGGCGGAGATGCCGGTCGCCGGCTCAGGCGGAGCTGGGGTGCAAGCCGCTGCAACTAGGGCGGCGCCTGCGACCGCCGCTGCGACCGCCACGCGCACGCTGCGCCGGTTCGTCGTCCTCATGTGTCCCTCCGAGTCGCCCGCCGCAGATGCGGCACTGCCGGTGCAACCAGCCCCTCGGTCGCCCTGTTCCAAAGTGTTGCACGGCCGTCGTTGCTCTGTCCCGCGCCGATCCGTGCCGTCAGGTGCGTGGCCCCGGCCCGCCGGTACGCTGCGCCCGTGTCCACCACTCCGGGAGCCTCTGTCGTCGCGGTCGTCGAGGGTTCGCCCGCGCACGCCGTCGGGGTCCAGGTGGGGGACGAACTGCTGGCCGTCGGAGGTCAGCCGCTGCGCGACGTCATCGAGTACCAGCTGCTCACCGACGCCGCCGAGGTGGACCTGCGCCTCCTCCGGGACGGCAGCGAGCTCACGTTGGAGGTGCGGAAGGCCGACGGGGTGCCGCTCGGCATCGAGGTCGCGTCGGCGGTCTTCGACACCGTCCGCACGTGCGACAACCACTGCGAGTTCTGCTTCATCTACCAGCTGCCCCCAGGGATGCGGCGCAGCCTCTACCTGAAGGACGACGACTACCGGCTGTCGTTCCTGTACGGGAACTTCACGACGCTGACGCGTTTCACCGAGGCGGACCTCGAGCGGGTCGTGACCGAGGGGCTGTCGCCGCTCTACGTCAGCATCCACGCCACCGACCCTGAGGTGCGGACCGACATGCTGCGCAACCGTCGGGGGGCCATGAGCCTTCGCTGGCTCCGTGCGCTGCTCGACCACGGTGTCGAGGTGCACGGGCAGGTCGTGGTGTGCCCGGGGCTCAACGACGGCGCGGTGCTCGACGACACGCTCGCCGGCGTGCTCGACGAGTACCCCGAGCTCGCTGACGTGGCGGTCGTCCCGCTCGGGGTGAGCGACCACAGCTCCGAGGAACGCATGCGGCCCCACACGACGGCTGAGGCGCTCGCAGTCGTCGAGACCGTCGAGCGCTGGCAGGCCACCTTCCAGGAGGTGCTCGGCCACCCGATGGTGTTTGCGGCGGACGAGTACTACCTGCTCGCCGAGCGCCCCTTCCCCGGGGCCGAGGTCTACGGCGACTTTGGGATGCACGAGGACGGCATCGGCATGTTCCGGGCGTTCGAGGCCGAGTTCGAGGGCCGCACCGACTCCGGGATCGGCGTGCAGCCCGGGTTCTTCGCGTCGGTCGACGGGGCCCCGGCCGAGGGCTACCGCGCGCCTCGCGGCGAACCGGCCCTCGCCGGTGCCTGCGGTGTGTCCGCCGGTCTGCCGGCTGCCGGTGCCGAGCCCGGCGCCACGCCGGTGCGTCTCGGTCCGTCCCGCTCGGCCCCGGTGGGGATCCTCACCGGCGGCTACGGTGCCCGGGTGCTGACACCGCTCGTCGAGTCGTTGGGACGCCCCGACGTCAGGGTCGTCACCGTGGAGAACCGCTGGTTCGGCGGCAACATCGCCGTCGCCGGGCTCATGGTGTTCGACGACGTCGCCCGCACGCTCGAGGGCGAGCCCGAGGGCCACCGGTACCTTCTGCCCGACGTCTGCCTGTCCGGCGGACGGTTCCTCGACGGTGGCGTTCCCGCCGACCTCCCTCGGCCGGTCGAGGTCGTCCGTACCGACGGCGTCGCGCTGCGGGAGGCCCTGTCATGAGCGGTGACCTGCCCGTCGTCGCCATCGTCGGTCGCCCGAACGTGGGCAAGTCCACGCTCCTGAACCGGATCGTCGGCAAGCGCGTGGCGATCGTCGAGGAGAAGCCGGGCGTCACCCGTGACCGCAAAGAGGTCGAGGCCGAGTGGAACGGACGTCCGTTCCTGCTGGTCGACACTGGCGGCTGGATGGCCAAGGGCTCAGAGCTCGACCAGAAGGTCTCCGACCAGTCCGAGCAGGCCCTTCGTGAGGCCGACGTCGTGCTGTTCGTCGTGGACTCCACCCTCGGCGTGACCGAGGACGACGCCCGCGTCGGCCAGCTGCTCCGTTCGGTCGACTCGCCGGTGATGCTGATCGCCAACAAGGTGGACGACCGTGTCCACGAGGCCGGGGCGTGGGAGCTCATGTCGCTGGGCCTGGGGGAGCCGTTCACCGTCTCTGCCCTGCACGGCCGTGGCATGGGTGACCTGCTCGACGCGGTGGTGGCAGAGCTGCCAGAGATGGCCGAGGACGACGACGAGGAGCTTCCCGAGGACGCCGACCGGGCGTCGGTCTGCTCCGTGGCGCTCGTTGGCCGTCCCAACGTGGGCAAGTCGACGCTGTTCAACCGGCTGATCGGCGAGAACCGTTCCGTCGTGCACGACATGCCGGGCACCACCCGCGACGCGGTCGACACCGTGGTCGAGACCGACATAGGCCCGCTGCGTTTCGTCGACACCGCCGGCATGCGTCGCCGTTCCAAGATCGACGAGGGCACCGAGTACTTCTCGATGGTCCGGGCGCTCCGGGCGGTCGACGAGTCCGACGTGGCGCTCCTGGTGATCGACGCGACCGAGGGCATCACCCACCAGGACCAGCGGCTCGCCGAGCGTGTCGACGGTGCGGGCTGCCCGATCGTGGTCCTGCTCAACAAGTGGGAGCTGCTCGACGCCGACCAGCGGGCCGAAGTGCTCTACCAGCTCGGCCAGAAGCTCCACTTCCTGGGCGACTCGGCCGTGCTGCGGATCTCGGCGCTGACCGGCAAGGGCGTGCACCGGCTGCTGCCGGCGCTCGAGGACGCCATCGCGGCGTACCACACGCGTGTCCCCACCCGGCAGGTCAACGACGTCGTACGCCGGGCCCAGCAGGCCCAGCCCGCGCCGCACGGGGCACGGATCCTCTACGCCACGCAGGGTGCGTCCGACCCGCCCACGTTCACCTTGTTCACCAACAAGGAGATCCCGCCGAGCTACGTGCGCTACATCGAGCGGCAGCTCTCCGAGGCGTTCAAGCTGGGTGCGACGCCGCTCAAGCTGCGGGTCCGTCCCCGGGCCCGCTGACTCGCCGTAGGCTCTCGCCGTCTGAGAAGGAGCACCATGCCGACCAACTTCCGCCGCACCACCGCACTGTTCTTCGTCGCACTGGGCGTCAGCCTGCCCCTGGCCAGCTGTTCGAGCGACGACTCCTCCAGCACCGAGGGTGCGACGGAGACGACCGAGGCGGCCGACACGGGCTCCAAGGAGCTCGCCACGATCGAGGAGCGGGGCAAGCCGGAGGTCACGGTGCCGCCGGCTCCTGCGACCGAGCTGAAGATCACCGACCTGGTCGAGGGGACCGGCCCTGCGGTGCAGCCGACGGACTCGGTCACCGTGCACTACGTGGGCGTGGGCCAGCAGAGCGGCAAGGAGTTCGACTCCTCCTGGAGCCGTGGAGAGCCCATCTCCTTCCCCCTGAACGGCGTCATCAAGGGTTGGAGCGAGGGCCTGGTCGGCATGAAGGTCGGTGGGCGGCGTGAGCTGGTCATCCCGGGTTCGCTGGCCTACGGCCCCAACCCGCCCTCGCCGGACATCGCACCCGACGAGACGCTCGTCTTCGTCGTCGACCTGGTCGCCATCAACTGAGACCGAACGGGCCGGCACGGCCCCTAACTGGAGGAACAGCGTGATCCACGAGATCGAAGAGCGGGGCAAGCCCGAGGTCAACCTTCCGGCAGAGCCGGCGGCGACGCTCGTCATCACTGACCTGGTCGAGGGCTCGGGCGACGAGGTGCGTCCGTCCGACTCGGTCACCGTCCACTACGTCGGCGTCGGCCAGGCCACCGGTCGGCAGTTCGACGCGTCGTGGGACCGCGGCGAGACCATCAGCTTCGGCCTCAACCAAGTCATCCAGGGCTGGTCCGAGGGTCTCGTCGGCATGAAGCTCGGCGGACGCCGCGAGCTCGTCATCCCCGGTGAGATGGCCTACGGCCCCAACCCGCCCCCCGGGGCAGGCATCCAGCCGAACGAGACGCTGGTGTTCGTGGTCGACCTGGCCCGCATCAACTGAGCTGACATGAGCAGTCCTGCCGACGACGCCCCCCAGCGGGTCCGCGCTGCGGCGGCGCGCGCCCTCGAGGGGAACCTTGCGGCTGGCGGGGCCAAGCTGGAGTCGCAGGGGAAGCTGTTCGTCCGACGGCGCATCGAGCTGCTCTGCGACCCGGGTTCGTTCGTCGAGGACCAGCTCCTGGCCAACGCCGACTACGGCGACGGGCCGGCCAAGGACCTGCCTGCTGACGGCGTCGTCACCGGCATCGGCGAGGTCGACGGCCGCCCGGTGGCGATCATGGCCAACGACCCCACGGTCAAGGCCGGGTCGTGGGGCGCCCGCACCGTCGAGAAGATCGTCCGGGTGACGGAGACGGCGCTCAAGCTGCAGATCCCGGTCGTCTGGCTGGTCGACTCGGCCGGTGCCCGGATCACCGACCAGGTCGAGCTGTTCCCCGGCCGCCGCGGTGCGGGGCGGATCTTCTACAACCAGGTGCGGCTGTCGGGGAAGGTCCCGCAGGTGTGCTGCCTGTTCGGGCCGTCCGCAGCCGGCGGCGCCTACATCCCGGCGTTCTGCGACCTAGTGGTCATGGTCGAGGGCAACGCGTCGATGTACCTGGGCTCGCCCCGCATGGCCGAGATGGTGATCGGCGAGCAGGCGACGCTC
>CAJANQ010000375.1 GCA_903941145.1 uncultured Actinomycetes bacterium | reverse complement strand
GAACCCCTCGTCGGGGAAAGCCCCACGCTCGCGCAACCGGCGGGCACCGGCCACGATGCCGGCCCACCAGTCGGCCGGCGCCTGTTCGGCACCGCCACCCGGTGACAGGTGCAGGTCGACGGGCTCGAACTCACCGTCGACGTACCGGCCGTCGAGGGTGAACACCGCGGTCTTGGGGCCAGAGGTGCCCAGGTCGATCGTGAGGACGTACTCGCTCGTGCTCATGGGGACGGACCCTAGGCCAGTCCGTCTGGGCCATCCGGCTCTCTCTGCCCTGTGGTGTTGTTTCATGCTGTTTCCCGCGCGACACTTCAGCGGCCTCCCCCGTCCGACCCCTGATCTACGAGGACCTCCCGTGCAGCGACCTGTCCCACTGGCCGTCGCCCTGCTCCTGCTGAGCACCGGCTGCGGCACCCGACCGCCAGCACCCGCGGTGCAGGCGGTCGCCGCACCGACGACCACGACGCCGACCCCGGCCGTGCCGGCCGACGAGCGGGCCACGACCACCACGACCTCGGCCCCTCCCCCGGCAGCCGACACGGCACCAGCGCCCGCGCCGGACGACCTCCGACGACAGGTCGACGCTGCGCTCCTGCGCTACGACCTGGCCCTCACGGCGCTCGCCGCGCACCCCGACCGCGCCGGCGACCCGGCCTCGGCCGAGCGGACTGCGTGGGCCCAGGTGGTGGTGGCCGGGTCTGCCCTCGACGACGCGATGGTCGAGGAGGTCGTCCGCCGCGGCAACGAGGAGGACGGCGCGGTCCTGCCACCGCCCGGCGGGCTCTCCTACCGCCACACCTCACTCACGGCGGGCACCCGCAACGACGGCAGCACCGAGTTCACCTGGTGCGGCCATGCGCCCGGCATCGGCGTCGAGCGGTCCACCGGCACGGTGGTCGACGACGCCGTCGGGCACAGCCACGGCACCGGTCGTCTGCAGGTCGACGGCGGCACCGTCAGGATCGCCGATCTCGAGCAGACCCAGCTCGCAGTGCTGCCCTCCGGGACGCCCGACCCGTGCCCCGGCGAGGTCCGGCCGTGAGGCGCCGCGCCGCGCTGGTCGCACTGGTGGTCGCCGTCGCGGCGGTGCTCGTCCCCACGCCCGTCGGCGCGACGAGCGGCGGCGGCGCCCGGTCCACGGTCACCACCTCGGGCGACATCGTGACCACCGTGCTGTTCGGCACGACCACCCGACAGACCAACCGGCGCAGGGTCCCGGTGCCCGCACCACGACGTCGGTGCGCGTGGTCGGCCGTCACCGACGGGACCCTGGAGTGGCTCGTCGCCGTGGGCGCGTCGGCCAACGGCCGGTCCACTCCGGCGGGAGCACTCGTCGACCAGCTCCAGGCCCTCGGCGCCGACGCGCTCCTGGCCCGCACCGTGCAGGCCGAGCGGTGCAACGGAGTACCGACCGGGCGGTTCCGGGTCGTGCCCACCGTGGCCACCACGTCCACGGCGCTCACCCGCACGATGATCACCCGCCTCCCGCCGCCCGAACCCACCCAGTCGCCGCCGCCCGGTGCGCCGGTCCTGGTCGGGGAACCGGTCGTCACCTCGTTCACCGCACCGCACTGGCAGCCGGTCCGCGCCACGCTCGGCGTGGGCGCCGTGACCGCCGAGGTCGAGGCCGTGCCCGTCGGGTTCCGGGTGGTCCCGGGCGACCCGGGCGGACCGGTCGTCGCCTGCACCGGGCCCGGCATCCCGTACGACCCGGCCGACCCCCGGTCCCCGCTCGCCCAGGCCGCGGCGCCCGGCCGGTGCGGCACGGTGTTCACGGCGGCGACGGACCTGCCCGGCCGTCCTGCCGCGTGGCTGGGCACGGTCACCGTGCTCTGGTCGGCCCGGTGGCGGGTCGTCGGAGGGCCCTGGCGGTCGCTCGGGCTCATCCCGCGGACCCGTGTCCTGCAGCGGTCGGTCCGGCAGGCCACGACCGCCATCGAGACCACGCGCCGCTGACCCGGCCGACGACCGAAAGCCGCGACCGCCGCGACCCGCGGTGCGACACTTTCCGCATGCAACGGGACCAGCACATGGCAAACGGCCTCGCGGCCACCAACCTGGTGCGGTCGTCCGAGTTCGACAACCCCCGCCTCGACCGGTTCGTCCTGAAGACCCAGGCCCCGCTCGACCTGATCGCGCTGTTCAGCGCGTGGTTGTTCCTGGTCCCGACGACGAAGCTCGTCGGCATCGGGCTCGACCAGGGCCCGGCGATCGCCATACGTGTGGCCTTCATGGTCCTGTTCCTGGGCCACTTCGCCGTGTGCACCTACCTGGCGAACGATCGATCGGCCTATGTGCGGAAGCACCCGTTCATGCTGCTGGCCGGCATCTTCCCGCCGCTGCGGTTCATCCTCAGCCTGGCGATCCTTCGGTGGGTCTTCCACAAGGGCCACGTCGGGTGGTTCCTGTCGATCGCCGGCGTGGTCCTGGCCAACCTGACCGTCGCGATGTTCTTCTGGGAGGACGGCGCCAAGGGCGCCAACATCACCACGATCGGCGACGCGGTCTGGTGCGCCGTCGCCACGGTGACCACCACGGGCTACGGCGACTCCACCCCGGTCACGCCCGGCGGCCGGATCATGGCCGTGATGATCATGTCGCTCGGCATCCTGTCGCTCGCCGTCATCACGGCGACGGTGTCGTCCACGTTCATGGACCAGGCGCGGCTCGCCCGGGCAGCCCGGCAGCTGGGCATGCCCGACGACGGCGACACCGCCGACCGCGACGACACGGACACCACGACCGACGACGGCTCCAACGAGGAGGTCGTCGAGGACCTGGTGGCCCGGCTGGCCCGCATCGAGGCGCTCCTCGAACAGCAGGTCGGCGGCAGCGCAGCCACCTGACTGCAGCAGTAACGACCGGCTACTCGAAGCGCCGGCCCCAGTCCCGCAGGATCTCCAGGAACTGGTTGGGGCTGTCGGGCGCGGCCTGGCCGGGCTCGTAGGCCACGTGGTGGATCGTCCCGGTGAACGGGAACGGGCCGTGCGCCTCGTAGACCTTCCAGCTCACGGGCGAACGGCGGTCGATGCCGATGTCGATGCCCTCGAACGGTGCCATCGCCATGAGCAGCCGGAACCCGGTGGCCGTCGCCACCTCGGCCCCGTCGACCAGCAGCGTCAGCGTCCACACGTCGTCGCCTGGGCACGTGATGCGCAG
>CAJANQ010000374.1 GCA_903941145.1 uncultured Actinomycetes bacterium | reverse complement strand
GGCGTGCCCTTGAGCGCCGCGTCCAGGAACGCCGGCACGACGGCCGCATAGGCGTGGCCGGCGGCCTGCAACGGGCCGAACACGTTGAAGAACCGGAACGCCAGCGTGGGCATGCCGTACGAGTGGCCCCAGGCCAGCGTGTACGACTCGGTGGCCAGCTTGGACGCCGCATACGGGCTGAGCGGCCGCGTGGCCAGGTCCTCGTGCTTCGGGAGCGTCGGGTTGGCGCCGTAGACCGAGGAGGACGAGGCAACCACCACGTGGGCGCCGTCGGCCTTGCGGGCCGCCTCGAGCACGTTCATCGTTCCAGTGGCGTTGGCGTTGTGGGAGGCCACCGGGTCGGCCACCGAGCGGGGCACCGACGGACGGGCACCCAGGTGGACGACCGACGAGGCACCGGCCACCGCACGGTCGAGCGTGTCGACGTCGAGGATGGACCCTTCGACCAGCTCGACGTCCACGCCGTCGAGGTTGGACCTGAAGCCGGTCGACAGGTCGTCGAGCGCCACCACCTCGGTCACCCCGGGGGTGGCGAGCAGCTGGCGGCAGAGATTGGCGCCGATGAAACCGGCACCGCCGGTGACGACGACCTTCATGAGTCCTCCAAGAGGTTGCAGACAAGTCCGCTCAGGGTAATGGCGGACCGGCCGTCTCCGGCGGTCCCGACAGGTCAGATCACCTGGTCGGGAACGACAGGACCGCCGATACCCTCCGAGAGATGTCGACCAACGCACCTGCCGCCGACGAGCTCACGATCCGCCGGGCCGGTCCCGAGGACCGCGAGGCCATCATCACGCTGGCCCGCGCGTCGCTGGGCTGGAAGGAGGGCGACCCGAACGAGGCGTTCTTCGCGTGGAAGCACGACGAGAACGCGTTCGGCACGTCGCCGGCCTGGTTGTCGGTCGCGCCGGACGGACGGATTGCCGGGTTGCGGGTCTTCCTGCGCTGGCGGTTCCGCACGCCCCAGGGGCAGACGCTGTCGGCGGTGCGCGCCGTGGACACCGCGACACACCCCGACTTCCAGGGGCGCGGCATCTTCACGACGCTGACCCTCGGTGCGCTGCCCGACCTGCGCGACGACGGCATCGACAATGTCTTCAACACCCCGAACGACAAGAGCCGGCCGGGCTATCTGAAGATGGGCTGGTCCCAGGTGGGGCGCGTGCCGGTGGGCGTGCGCGTCACCTCGCTCGCCGCGGCACCGCGGCTGGCCAGGTCCCGCACGGCCGCCGAGATGTGGTCCGTGCCGTCGACCGTCGGCGCCGACGCCGCCGAGGTGCTGGCCGACTCCGACGCCGTGGCCCGGCTGCTGGCCTCGCTCCCGGTGCCGTCCGGCATCTCGACCGACCGCAGCCCCGAGTACCTGCAGTGGCGCTACCGGTTCGAGCCGCTGCGCTACCGGGCCGTGCTGCTCGGCAACAAGGTCGAGGACGGCCTGCTGGTCGTCCGGTTCCGTCGCCGGGGTGCTGCGCTCGAGTGCGCAGTGTGCGAGGTGCTCGTGCCCAAGGGCCGCAGCGCCCGCGCCGCGGTGAAGCACCTGTCGAAGCACTCGGGGGCCGACCACCTGATCCGCTGTGGCGGGCTGAGCACCGCCAAGGACGGGTTCGTGCCGGCACCGCAGCTGGGTCCGATCCTCACCTGGAAGCCGGTGGCACGCACGGGCGTGCCGGCGCTCGGCGACCTGGACCTCTCGCTCGGCGACGTCGAGCTGTTCTAGACGGGCTGGTTCAGACCGGTCGCGCCGGGGCGCCCACGACCAGGGTGCCGGGATCGACGTCGTGCAGCACGACGGCACCCGCACCGATCTTGGCGCCGTTGCCGACCGTGTGGCCGCGGGTCACGCTGGCCGAGGTGCCCAGGAAGACGTCGTCGCCGAGCACGCAGTCGCCGTTGACGAACACGCCGGGGCTGAACTGGACGAACTCGCCGACCACCGTGTCGTGCTGCACCGAACAGCCGATGTTCAGGTGGGTGTGACGGCCGAGCGTGACGTTGGTGGTGACCGTGGACCGGTCGAAGACCATGACGCCCTCGCCGAGCCGGCAGTCAGGGCCGACATGCGCACCGGGGTGCACCACCGTGGCGGCCGTCATGCCGGCGGCGCCGAGCTTGTCGGACAGCGCCCGTCGGGGGCCGCTGGTGCCGATGCCGAGCACGTAGGTGCAGGGGTGCTCGACCAGCCAGTCGACGTCGCCGAGCAGCTCGAGGCCGACGCGTTCCAGCCGGTCGGTGTGGTGGGGGGCGTCGTCGACGACGCCCAGGACGTTGAAGGTCGGGCGGTCCGCGTTGACGGCCAGGAGCGTGTCGAACACCTCGCGGCCATGGCCACCGGCGCCGACGATCACCAGGTCCTGCACCGCCACGTGGTCAGTCCTCGGTCCCGGAGTCCGGTGCGGCGAGCGGGTCGTCGGTGGGGTGGCCCTCGACGCCCTCGCCCGACAGCAGGGTGCTGAAGGTCTTGGCGACGATGCGCAGGTCCTCGGTCACCGACTGCGTCTCGACGTACGTGACGTCGAAGTCGATCCGGTCGTCCCAGCTGAGCGAGTTGCGGCCGTTGACCTGGGCCAGGCCGGTCAGGCCCGGCCGTACCGCGAGCCGCCGCCGCTGGTGGTCGTCGTAGCGCTCGACCTGGTAGGCGAGGGTGGGCCGGGGGCCGACCACGCTCATGTCGCCGAGCGCCACGTTGATGAGCTGCGGGAGCTCGTCGAGCGACAGCCGCCGCAGGACCTTGCCCACGGTCGTGATGCGGGAGGCGTCGGGGAAGATCGGGTTGTCGCCGGCCACCATCGAGCGGAACTTCCAGACGAGGAAGGGCCTGCCGCCCATGCCGACGCGCTCCTGCTTGAAGAACACGCCGCCCGGCGAGGTCAGGCCGACCGCCGCGGCACACACTGCGCCGATGGCGAGCGCGGGGAGCGCGACCACGGCCAGCAGGAGGAGGTCGACGAGCCGCTTGCCGCGGTACGGACGGTCGTTGGAGTAGGCGCCCACGTGCAGAGCGTACCGAGGCACCACCGCAGAACGGTCGGTCCCCGCGCCCGAGGGGGCACTTCCACCCAACCACGTTCGTGCGCGTCGGTCCGCCGGGGGCCGCCGGTAGCGTGACCGCCGTGACTCGGCTCTACCTCTCGCCGCCCGACATGTCCGGTTCCGAACGTGAACGGCTGATCGCGGCCTTCGACTCCAACTGGATCACGACCCTTGGTGCCGAGGTGGACGGGTTCGAGGCCGACGTCTGTGAGTTCACCGGCGCCGCGGCCGCGGTCGCCCTCTCGAGCGGCACCGCCGCGCTGCACCTGGCGCTGCTGCTCGCCGGCGTGAAGGCCGGCGACGAGGTCCTGGTCTCCTCCCTCACGTTCGCCGCCCCGGCCAACGCCGTGACCTACCTGGGCGCCGTGCCGACGTTCGTCGACTGCGAGCGCGAGACCTGGAACATGGACCCCGAGCTGCTCGAGGCCACGCTGGCCGACCGCGCGGCCGTCGACCGGCTGCCCGCAGCGGTGATCGTGGTGGACCTGTACGGACAGTGCGCCCAGCTCGACCGGATCGTGGCGCTGTGCGACCAGTACGGCGTGCCCGTGGTGGAGGACGCCGCGGAGGCCCTTGGCGCCACCTGGCAGGGTCGCCACGCCGGCACGTGGGGCGCAACGGCTGCATTCTCGTTCAACGGCAACAAGATCATCACGACCGGTGGCGGCGGCATGCTCGTCGGCGACGCCGAGTCCGTGGCCCGCGCCCGCTACCTGAGCCAGCAGGCCCGCCAGCCGGTGCTGCACTACGAGCACACCGACATTGGCTACAACTACCGGCTCTCCAACCTGCTCGCCGCGGTGGGCCGCGGCCAGCTCGCCGACCTGCCCGGCAAGATCGACCGGCGCCACGAGATCCACGACCTGTACGTCGACGGGCTCTCGGGCATCGACGGCATCGAGTTCATGCCGTGGGACGACCGCGGCCGCCCGAACGGCTGGCTGACCCTGCTCACGGTGGACCCGGCGCTGGGCCGGCCGCCGCTCGAGATCTGCACCGCGCTCGACGCCCAGGAGATCGAGGCGCGGCCGGCGTGGAAGCCGATGCACCTGCAGCCGGTCTTCGCCGACAACCCGTCGGTGGGCGGCGAGGTCTCCGAGGAGCTCTTCGACCGGGGCCTGTGCCTGCCCAGCGGCTCGGCCATGACCGACGCGGACGTCCACCGCGTCGTCGAGGCGCTCCAGGGCGTCCTGGGCTGAGGGCGGAGGGGTCGTCATGACCTCTGCCGAGGTGGCCGCCCGGTTCCTGCTCGCGGTGGCGGTCGCCGTGGTGGCGGCCAGGGTGCTGGGCTGGGCCGCCGTGCGACTGCGCCAGCCCCGTGTCGTCGGCGAGGTCCTGGCCGGCATCCTGCTGGGCCCGAGCCTGCTCGGTGCGCTCTGGCCGGCCGCCACCGAGTACCTCTTCCCGGTGCAGGTGATGCCCGGGCTCAAGGGACTCGCCCAGCTGGGCCTGGTCCTGTTCATGTTCCTGGTCGGCGTCGAGCTCGACCCTGGCCTGCTCCGCGGGCGCGGCAAGACGGTGGCCTACGTCGAACTGGGCTCGCTCGTGCTGCCGTTCGGCCTCGGCGTGGTGTCGGCCCTGTGGCTCTACCCCCGGTTCGGCACGGGGACGGACCGCCTGTCCTTCGTCCTGTTCATCGGGGTGGCGATGGCGATCACCGCGTTCCCGGTGCTGGTGCGGATCCTCCAGGACACGGGGCTCGCCGGGACTCCCGTCGGCGCGGTCGCAGTGGCCGCGGCCGCGCTCGACGACGTCACGGCCTGGTGCCTGCTGGCCGGGGCCGTGGCCGTGACCGCGTCGACCGGGCCCGGCGAGGTGCTGGTCGTCGCCGGCCTTGCAGCGGCGTACGTGCTCGTCATGGTGCTGGTCGTGCGGCCGGTGCTGGCCCGGGCCGGCTCGGTCTCGCTGCCGGTCGCGGTCGCGGTGGCACTGCTGTCAGCGTGGGCCACCGAGCAGATCGGCGTGCACGCGGTGTTCGGCGCGTTCGTCGCCGGCGCGGTGATGCCGGGTGAGCGGTCGGTACGGGCCCGGCTCGAGGAGCAGCTCACGACGGTCACTACCTCGGTCCTCCTGCCCGTGTTCTTCGTGGTGGTGGGCGTGTCGGTGCGGATCGACCGGCTCAACTCGCTCTACCTGTGGGGCGTCACTGCGTTCGTCGTGCTCGTCGCCACGGTCGGGAAGATGGTGGGCGCGACCGGTGGGGCGCTGCTGTCCGGCTCCTCCCGGCGTGACGCACTCACCCTGGGCGTGCTGATGAACACCCGCGGGCTGACCGAGATCGTGATCCTGACGGTCGGCCTCGAGCTCGGTGTGATCGACACCACGATGTTCTCGATCGGGGTCGTGATGGCGTTGACGACGACCGTGATCGCCTCGCCGCTGCTGCGGCTGGTCAGGCCGGACGTGGCCGCGGCGGTCCCTCGGAGAGCGTGACCAGGTCGGCGTAGAGCCGCTCGGCCGCGACGCCCAGGTCGTGCTGCTCGAGGACCCGGGTACGCAGCTGGTCGCCGGCCTTCTGGCGGAGCTGGTCGTCGTCGAGGAACGCCACGACCCGCTGGGCAAGGCCGCCGACGTCGAGGTGGTCGGCGATGCCGGCCGCCGCCTCGGGCCCGGCTGCCTCGAGCAGCTCCGGCATGCCGCCGTTGCGGTACGTCACGATCGGGTGGCCCATCGCCGCGTGCTCCAGGCACACCAGCGGGAACGGGTCCTCGTGCGAGGTGAGCGCGAACACGTCGGCCATCGCGAACCACGGCACCGGGTCGGGCTTCACCCCGACGAAGTTCACGTGGTCGGCGCCGGCGCGCTCGATGTCGGACCGCACCCGCTCGAAGTCGGTGCCGGTCAGGTCGCCGCCGACCCAGATGAAGTAGACGGGCTCGCGGACCCGCCGCCGGACCTCGGTCGCCAGCTGGACGAACAGGTCGGCGCCCTTGCGCCAGTCCACCGTGCCGGCCCCCATGACGACTGCGGCGTCGGCGGGGATCCGGAGCTCGCGGCGGAGGGACTCGACCTCGCGGAGCGGCACCTGCCGGGCTGCGATCTCGTGGGCGTTGATGAACTCGTGGTGGAGGCGGACCCGGTCGCCGGGGAGCCCGTACTCGCCGGTGAGCATGTCGCGGACCGCGCCGGAGGCGGCGATCCAGGCGTCGGGTGCAGAGAGCAGCAGGTCGAACTCGGTCGACGGCCGCCACGTGCGCATGGCCACCTGCAGCTCGTGGACGTGGCTGACGACGTGCGGCACGTAGGGCAGGTAGGGCAGCACCGAGATGGACCCGATGCTGTTCAGGTACACCAGGTCGAAGCCGTCGAGGGACCGCAGCTGGGGGCGGTAGCGGGCCGTGGCGACGGGCTTCCACGCGCGGCTGGAGCCCAGCTGGACGAGCCCGCGCTGGGCCACGGCCAGGCCCTTGGCCACAGTGCTGCCGTCGATCACGGTCACGGGCGCCACCTGCTCGAACCGGTGCCGAAGCGGTCCGTCGGACAGCGCGAGCGTGTGCACCTCGGTGTCGGTGTGCTCACCGACCCACCGCAGCAGGTGCAGCAGGTTCATGGGCGCGCCGGTGAGCGTGGTCTCGTGGGTGACGGCGAGGATGCGGTTCAGGGCCATGGGCAGGCCCCATCGTGCCCGGTCCGGGGGCGCAGACCGTGGCTCATCGACCGCCCGTCCAGAGCTCCTCGGCGAACCGCCGCGCCAGCACGTCGACGTCGTGGCGCTCGCGCACCAGGTCGGCCGCGACTCCGGCCACCCGGTCGCGTCGGTCCGGGTCGGCGAGCAGGTCGTCGGTAGCCACTGCGAGCGCGACCGTGTCGGGGAATGGGACGACGACCATGGCGCCGTCCTGGGCCAGCCGGTCGAGCCCGCCGACGGCGAACCCGACGCTCGGGGTCCCGACCACCGCAGCCTCCAACGGGACGAGCGGCTGCGGGTCCTCACGCGACGGCATGACGACCAGGTCGGCCGCCGCCAGGAAGGGCCGGGCGTCGGGGACCTCGCCGGCCCACCGGACCCGGCTCCCCAGACCAGCCGCGGCGACGTCGTTGTCGAGCACCCGTCCAAAGGACCGCGGCCGGCGACCCACCCAGACCCAGGTGGCCCCGGCGCCCGAGCGCCGCGCCGTGTCGACGAACAGGTCCGCCCCTTTGCGCCAGCCGGCCTCGCCACAGCCCACGACCATCGGCAGGCCGGGGTCGGCCCCGAGCTGGACGGCGATCGTCGTCCGGTCCGCAGCCTGGTCGAGCGGCGTGGTCCGCACGGACGGCGGCAGCACGTCGAGACGGTCGGGCGCGACGCCCATCGCCAGCAGGTCGGCCCGGGCGCTCTCGGACACGCACAGGACCCGGTCGCAGCGGCGCACAAGTCCCTCGACCGCAGCATCGGGCAGCACCTCGAGCGCCTCGCCCTCCTCGTGGACGTAGGCGACCACCCGGACGTCGTCGTCGAGCTCCAGGGCCACGGCGCCCGACGGTGCCGAGTTCAGGAGCGCCACCTGGGGCCGGAAACCGATCGGCGACGTCGTGCCCAGCTCCCGGAGCTCGTCCGCGAGCGGGCCCTCGGCCAGGAGCCGGACGGCGACCTCTCCCTCGTGGTCGGGGAGCGTGCGCCGCAGCAGCTCGAGCAGGACGCGCGGGCTGCCTGTCCGAGTGGCCTCGTGGGCGACGACGAGCAGCCGCGTCACTGGGCTGTCTCCTGCGCCGACCGGCCGTCGAGCGCGCGTGCCACGGCCTCCACCACGGCCACAGCAGCCGAGGACGCAGTGAAGCGGGGGGCCACGTAGGCCAGCTGTGCCG
>CAJANQ010000373.1 GCA_903941145.1 uncultured Actinomycetes bacterium | reverse complement strand
TTTGGGGTGGCGGGCGCCCCGCCCCCGACGGGTCCCACCCCCGCCGCCATCTAGAACCGTTGCAACAGCAGGCCTACGGGCCTGCTGTTGTGATTTTCGCATGCTTGCGGAGGTCGGATTTCTTCCCGATCGTGTTGCGGAGCTTCTTCCCGAGAACCCGAAGTGCATCGTCCCGTCGGTCACCGTCAGGTCAGTTCTCGTAGCCACTGCCGTCGAGATCGCCGAACACCAGTTGACCGAAGGTCCCGGCCGCCCAGGTGGCGATGGTCGTGGCGCTCACGAGGGAACGCCCGCAGCTCGGCGGCGTCCAGTACCGGAGTGGCCTTCATCAGCTGCAGGCCCAATGAACGCAGCATGTGCCCACGATCAGCGGCTGAGCACCACCGGCAGACTCGCCAGGCCGCGGATGATCGGCGACGGACGGTAGGTCGCCTCGCCTGCCCGGCGAATCTGCGGATGACGACCGAGCAGCGCCCGCCACGCCTCTTCGGCCTCTAGCCGGGCCAGCGCAGCACCCAGGCAGTAGTGGGGCCCACTGGCGAACGCCAGATGCTCGCGAGCGTTGGTCCGAGTCACGTCGAAACGGTCCGGTTGGTCGAAGACCGCCGGGTCCCGGTTGGCGCCGGCCAGCCCGAGCACCACGGTCGCGCCGCGAGGGATGGCGGCACCGTCGCCGACCTGAATGTCGCCGAGCGCCACGCGGAACGTGTACATGACGGCACCTTCGAACCGCAGCGACTCCTCCACCAGATTTCCGACATGAGCGTCGAGTTCTGCCGAGACCAGTTCGAGCTGATCGCGCGAATCCAGAAGGTTCGACGTGCCGGTCCCGATCAGGTTCACCGTGGTTTCAAAGCCGGCGATCAGCAACAGCGTCAACGTGGAAACGATCTCTGCGTCGGTCAAGCGATCGCCTTCGTCAGCGGCCGCGGCGAGCGCACTGACCAGGTCATCATCGGGTCGACGACGTCGCTCCGCCACGACCGCTGCCAGGTACGCCCGCAGCTCGGCATTGGCCAGTCGAACCTGACGGGCACCGTCCAGCGACCGGGCCCGATCGAGCGCAGCGATCAGGACCTCGCCCCAGCGAAAGAATCGCTCCCGCTCCGACGCGGGAAGGCCGAGCAGGTCACAGATCACCGCCATGGGCAACGGGGCAGCGAAGGCCGACACCAGGTCGACCGGGCGATCGGTGGGACAGGCATCGAGGAGTTGGTTGGCCACGTTCGCAATGCGCTCCCGGTGTTCGCCGATGGCCTTGGGAGTGAACGCCAACGAGACCAGCCTCCTCAGCCGGGTGTGGTCCGGCGCGTCCATGCCGATAAAGGAATCGTCGAGCGGGTGCTGGTCGCGTTCGTCGACGTTGCGCGAACTGGCGTCCTTGCTCCGAAGCACCTCCCGGCAGACGTCGTGCGACGCCGTGACCCAGAGCCCCGTGCGGCTCCGGGAGAACGGACCGCGCTGGCGGATCTTCGCCATGATGGCAAACGGATCGTCGATGCCCGGACGGTGCCGGTCGAGTTGGGCCAGCGGATCGCCCATGAGGGCGAGCCCTCTCGTGGCCACCGAGGTGAGACCCAGAGTCACCCCGGTGCGGGCGTCCTCGAGCAGGGTGGTCATGTCAACTTCCTTTCGTAGTTCGGGCTACGGCCGCGGCAACGGCGACGAGCATCACGCCGGCTGTGGCGAAGAGCGGGCCGATACCGATGTCGACCACGAGGCCACTGAGACCCTGGGAGATCGGGTCCAGGGCGAAGAAGGCGAACATGAGCAGACTCGACACCCGACCCTGCATCTCGAGCGGCGTCCTGTTCTGCAGCATCGTTGTGGCGACCACGCCCAGGTAGCCCGCCGCAACACCGGTGGGGACGGCAATGGCACACGCCATCAGAAGGGACGACGAAACACCCAGGAGCCCGATTCCCATACCGATACAGGCTGTGGTGCCAGCGAGGACCGTCGTGGCCGAAGCCGGCACTCGGGCCACTCCGGCGACGACCACCCCGAGGAACGCTCCGGCGCCGAACGCGCCGAGCAGGATTCCCAGCGCCTGCGCTCCTCCAAACCGCTGGTCGGCCAACAGCGCTCCACCGACGCTGACCGGCCCGACCGTGCCGAGCGACAGCGCTGCGGCCACGACGAGACAGCTCCGCACGTCTGGGCTCGCCCATGAGAATTGCAGGGCCTCGGCGATCGCCCGTCGAACCGACTGAGCATCCTCGGCCCCGTTCAGCCCCGGACGCGAACGCATGACGAGCAACGCGATCAGCCCGAGTGCGAAACATCCGCCTATCACCGCAACCGCGGTGACCTGGCCTGACCGCGCAAGCACGACGCCGGCCAGGACCGGTCCTGCGATCTGGGTGACCTGATCGCACAGCTGGATGAGCGCGTTGGCCTGATGCCGCTGCTCCGGCGGCACGATCTGAGGGATCAGTGCACCGACCGCCGGGAAGAAGAAGGCATCGGTCGCGCCGATCAGCGCCGCCAGGGCAGCGAGTTGCCAAGTGGGGACCGCTCCCTGCATGACGAGGAACGTCGCCAGCCCGATCAGCACGGTCATGACGCCCGCCGAAATGCGGAGAACGGCCAACGGCGGATGGCGGTCGGTGATCGCCCCGCCGACGAGCATCAACGCGGCACGGGGGATCGCCGCGACCATCAGTACCAGACCGATCGTGGGACCCGGAGCTCCCCGATCGATCAGCAGCCAGGTCAGCGTGACGAACCACGCCTGACCACCGAGCAACACGGCCAACTCCGCGAGTGCCAGTGGCGCCAGTCGATTCGGCCGCCACCGCACCGGCCCAGCTGGGTCGCCCGGATCGACCAAGGGTGACTGGGTGTTGGTCATATGACTAACATAGCGATACTTGGTCGTCTGACCAGGTCGCGTGACCAAGATCACGCGTACACTGGCGACATGTCGTACGTCTCCCAGGACGACCGCCGCCGGCAACTGATCGAGGCCGCTGTCCGCGTCCTCCAACGAGACGGCGCTGACCACGTGACCACCCGGGCGATCGCTGCTGAGGCCGACGCGCCGCTCGCCAGTATCCACTACACGTTCGGTTCGAAAACCGACGTCGTCCGCGCTGCGTTCGAGCACGTCATCGGCGAGTTGATGACCGAGTTGGGTCAGGCGGTCACCACCGGCAACGGCAT
Organism: uncultured Actinomycetes bacterium; assembly: GCA_903941145.1. Taxonomy (GTDB): domain Bacteria; phylum Actinomycetota; class Acidimicrobiia; order Acidimicrobiales; family Microtrichaceae; genus CAJANQ01. The sequence continues at coordinate 3,622 of CAJANQ010000373.1, read as the reverse complement.
GGCCGCAGGCGTCGTGGCGGTGTTCACTCGAGTCGGCCAGTTGCTGGACGATCCCCGTTTCGCCATCGTCATGGGGGACCTCACGCCCACGGCCGACCCGTGGATGCGCGAACAGATCGAGGGCGTGATCCGGTACTGCGAGAATCTGCTGCGGACCGAGGCCGAAGCCGCCGGCGAGCCGCCGCCGGCGATCGGCTATGCGCAGGCGAGCCGAGTGATGATGGCGGGGATCGACGGTCTGATCATGCAGTTCGAGATGCATGGGAACACTCGCCGTGCCCGGGCGGACCTTGCCGCCATGGCAAAGCTGCTCGCCGCTGCCGTCGCCGGATTGCCGACGCCTCCTGCCGCTACGCCGCGCTCCCACGGCGACCACGGCTGACGACACGAACGGGCAGCCGTAGGTCGGCGTGAAGCACAGCTCGACGTTCGCCGTTCGACTGCTTGCTGATTCTCAAGGCCCTCGGCGAGAGCGCTCCAGTGCATCCCAGACCTTCGGCTGGACGCCCGTGATCCCGGTGAGGATGAGCTCGGTGAGGAAGTCGATGAGCGGTTCTCGATCCACCGTGTCCTCGGACAGGCAGAGCCGGACGACCTCCTCAGTCATGACGAGGAACAGGCGTGCCAACACCTCGGCCCCGGTGTCGAGGGGGCGACCGTCGGAGGTTGACTCTCGGCGGTAGTTCGACGCCATGACCTCGACCAGTGATTCGCGGATCCTGGCCCCTGCCTCCGGGTCCTCGGCAGGCCAGCTGAAGGGGGCGCGGCTCAGCAGCCGGAACGCGTGCGGGTGCTCCAGGGCGTGGTCGACGGCGGCAGTCACCCGTAGGCGGGTCCGTTCGGCCAGCTCAAGGTGGGTCGTCTCGGCGTTGACTACCCGGAAGTTGTCCCGCAGCGCGTCGACGGCCTCGGCCACGCAGGCGCGGTAGAGGTCGTCCTTCGAACCGAAGAGCTCGTAGATGGCCGGCTTGCGAACCCCGGCGGCGGCTGCGACCTCATCGACCGAAGTGCCTGACCGCCCGGACTCGGCGAAGCACCGAGTGGCGGCGTCGATCACCACGAGGCGGCGAAGGTGCGCCGCAAGCCGCGGCGGCCTCCCTCGGGTTGCCGTCACGACTGCCGTGCCCAGTTTCGAACTTGTTGGTACAGCATCAAGCCAATACTACAGGCGCTCTTTGTCAGACCCTTGACCATTTCCGAACGCATCAGTACGTTTCCGGCATGACAACAGTGCTTCCCCAAGTGCACGGACGGATCAACGACCTCGACAGTCACCTGCAGGTGCCGGTCTCTCGGTGGGGGGAAGTGTTTGGCGAGGCAACCGCAAGATTCGGCAGGCAGTTCGCTGGCATCGACCTGTTTGACGCGACGGACGAGCCAGAGCTGACTACCGAGTCGGTCTGGACGACCAAGGGAACCGCAGCGCCCGGGGCCTCGACCCCTGAAGGACGCCTTGCTGCGATGGACGTCATGGGCATCGAACGCCAGCTCATTTTCCCGCAGGTGGTCTTGGCGCTGCCGGCGTGGTCCGACCACCCGAATGCCGGCCGAGTGCTCGGTGAGTACAACGACGCGGTGCTCCGCTGGACAGCGGCAGGCGGCGGCCGGCTCCGTCCAACCGCCTTGCTCAACCTCACCACGATTGACGGCGCGATCGCCGAGGCTGAGCGGGTTGCCGCCGGCGGGGCCCGTGCCGTCTTCGTCCAGGACGGCATCGCCCCGGGTGGCCGGTCGCCGGCCGACCCTGAGTTGGATCCGCTGTGGGCGACCCTTGCCGAGGCAGGCATGCCGGTCACGCTGCACATTGGCGGCCAGCAGGGCTTCTTTGCGAGCGACGTTTGGGACGACGCGGAGCTCTTGCGTCCGGGCAGCTTCTCGACCGGAGAGCCCGTGGGCCCCCACATGCTGGCCACCATGCACCTCGCGGCCCACAACTACCTCAGCGCCATGGTCTTCGGTGGAGTCTTCGACCGTCACCCAGAGTTGCGGGTCGGCATCATTGAGCTGGGCGCCATGTGGGTCGGCCCGTTCGTCGACCTCCTCGAGGACCGCTTCGAGCTGTCTCGCCGTCTCCGTGAAGGTCTGGGTCGCCGACCTGCAGAGGTGTTCGTGGACCAGATCCGCGTGACCCCGTTCTTCTGGGAACCCACCGCCCGGCAGATCGACCGCTACGGCATGCCGGAGATCTATGGCTTCTCGACCGACTTCCCCCACCCGGAGGGCGGCACCGACCCCATCGGCCGGATGGCTGCCGACGTCGCACCCCTCGGTGACGCCGCCATCGAGGCCTTCTTCGTCGGCAACGCCGAGCTGATCCTCCCCGCCTGACCCGCGCTCCGGCGCTCGGCAGGGTGAAGAGAGTGGGGACGGTTTGGCTCAGCGTTGCCGGAGCGGCCGTCCGGGCAGCCACCCCGGACAAGCAGTGGGCGTTCTCACCGACCTGCTCCGGTCGGTCGGTTTGTAGCCCGACCGTCGCGCGGCTTGAACCCGGCGAGGTTGCTCGTGGCGAGAGCAGTTGGTGGTAGCCAGCAGTCGTGAACGTTCGACGACTGCAGCCCGGGGACCGAGCCCAGTGGGAGGAGCTCTGGCAGGGCTACCTCGACTTCTACGAGCACCAGCTCGACGCCGCCACGACCGACCACACGTGGGGCCGCTTCTTCGGCGACGACTCGCCGGTCATCGGGCTTGGCGCGTTCGAGGGCGACGACCTCGTCGGGATCTGCCACCTGGTCATGCACGCCAGCACCTGGTCCGTGTCTCCCTACTGCTATCTCAACGACCTGTTCGTGCGGTCCGACTGCCGCACCCGAGGGGTCGGGCGGACGCTGATCTCTGCAGCTAGCGAGGAGGCTCGTGTTGCCGGGGCCAGCAAGATCTACTGGCAGACGCACACCGACAATGCGACGGCCCGCCGCCTCTACGACCAGGTCGCCGGGAACCTTGGCTTCATCGTCTACGAGTCCGAGCTGGACGACGGCCAGAAGACGTTCTCGACGCCCGTCTAGGGCTGTCGCAGGCGAGCTACCAGACGATGGGGCCGGTGGCGTCGACCGCTCCGCCCTCGGAGCGCACGCCCTTGGCCACCATGTCGTCGGCCACGTCGGCCCACAGCGCGGGGAGCCGGTAGTGGGGGACACGGGGGAACAGGTGGTGCACGGCGTGGTGGTCGTGGCCGCGGACCAGGAGCCGTGAGCCGGGGAACACCGCGACGCGGGTGTCCACGTACCTGCCCACCGCGTCGGCGGGGTGGTGCGGGAACCAGGCGAAGACGAACAGCAGCCAGAGCGCCTGCAGCCGCGCCGGCAGATACCAGAGCAGGAATGCTGGCCAGCCGAACCCGGTGAGCACCGCAACGAGCAGCACCGCGTGGATGACCAGCCAGAACCGAAGCTGGGCCAGGCCGGACTTCCGGTCCATGTCGGCGTTGAACGACCGCCGGACCGAGGCGGGGAGCAGCTGGCGTGACGCTGGGACGAACGCGAGGACTGGCAGGAACGTGAACGCCAGCGCAACGGTGAACCACTTGGCCGGCAAGTTGCGGAGCTGGCCGGCGGTGTAGTGGTCGGGGTCGCGGTCGGGGTCGTTGGTGAAGGCGTGGTGCCGCATGTGCGACGCCCGGTGC
>CAJANQ010000372.1 GCA_903941145.1 uncultured Actinomycetes bacterium | reverse complement strand
GTCGACGCCAACCTCTTTGCCGGCGACACCTGGTGGCAGTGGGAGCAGGCCTGCGGCGACCCGCACAACACGTTCTTCCCCATGCCGGAGGACGAGGTGCAGCGCCGGCTCCCCAGCTGCGCCGACGCCCGGTCCACCCAGGCATGTCCGACGCGGCCGTACCCGCGGGCCGTGCCGGGGCGGCTGACCTCGATCGACGCGTCGGTGTGCGGACCTGGTCCCCTCACGGTGACCGGGACGACCGACGTCCAGAGCACTGCCGACCTGTGGTTCCCGACCAGCTCGACCACCGAGCCCACAGTGACCGGTGACGGCATCGGCGCCGTCACGGCGCAGCAGCAGGACGGCGGCTGGCGGCTGTTCGTGAGCGTGAGCGGCAGCTACCGCATCAGCGTCGGCTGACCGCCTACAGCACGCCGCCCAGCACCAGCCCCGCGGCGAGCACCGCCGCACCGATGCGGTACCAGCCGAAGATGCTGAAACTGTGCTGCTCCAGGTACGTGAGCATCCAGCGGATCGCGAGGACCGCCGAGATGAGCGCGAAGACCGCACCGACGAGCGGGGTCACCACGCCGAACTGGGCCACCAGGGTGTCGCCGTCCTTGAGCAGGGCGTAGCCCGATGCGGCCGTCAGGGTCAGGAACCCCAGCAGGAAGCTGAACTCGACGGCCTGGACCATCTTCATGCCGACCAGGAGCGCAGCCAGGATCGTGACGAACGAGCGGCTGGTCCCGGGCCACATCGCCAGGACCTGCGCCGCACCGACGACCGCCGCCTGCGTGAGCGTGATGTCGAACACCGGGTCGCGACCTTCGACCTTCTCGCCCCGCGACGGGATGAGCCCGCGCCATTCGAGGACGAGGATCAGGACACCGCCCGCGGCCCACGCAGCGATGATCGGCCACGGGCCGAACAGGAGCTCCTCGATCTTGTCGTCGAAGAGGAACCCGACGACCGCCGCCGGCAGGAAGGCGACGACCAGGTTGACGAGGAGGCGTCGCCCGTCGGGCGAGCGGCCGACCAGGCCCTTGAGCATCTCGACGAACCGCCGCCAGAAGAGCCCGGCCACCGCAACGATGGCCCCGAACTGGATGGCGATCGCGTAGGTGTTGGCCGCTGCGGTGTCGGCTTCGGAGGTGCCAAGGCCCAGCAGCCGCTGGGTGACGAGCAGGTGGCCGGTCGACGAGATCGGGAGGAACTCTGTGACGCCCTCGACGACGCCCAGGATGGCGGCCTTCCACCACGTGAGTCCGGCCTGCGAGGACTCGGCAGCGGCACGGACCAGCTCGGCCGCCCCGGCCGGTCGGGACGCAGCGAGCACCAGGGCAGCACACCCCAGGGCGAGGGCGGTCCGACGGGCGCGGCGCACCCCGGCAGGTCCGTCGGACTGCAGCGCGGGGAACGGTCGGGAGAGGTGCATCGGGGCATCGTGTTCGCTAGGCACTGGTGGCACAAGGACCCTGCGCCAAAGTTCCGCCCAGACCGCCCGTCGCGAACGTCTCCCCCGACCCGACAGCGGGTCGGGCAGTACCCTCGCCGCCATGTCGATGGCGATGATGCGGATGATGCACCAGGACTCGGAGTCCGTGAAGGGTGCCAAGCTCGACCGCGAGACCGTGCGCCGGGTCGGCACCTTCGCCCGGCCCTACAAGTGGCAGCTGACCGGGTTCGTGGTGATGATCGTCATCGAGGCGCTGCTGGCCCTGGTGCCGCCGCTGCTCTTCGGCAGGATCATCGACCACGCCCTCCCGACCAAGAACAAGAACGAGCTCTTCGTCATGGCGGCGGTGATCATCGGCGCGGCCGTCGGCGGCGGCATCGCCTCGATGTTCGAGCGCTGGTGGTCGGCCCGTATCGGCGAGGGGCTCATCTTCGACCTGCGTGTCGCGCTCTTCGACCACGTGCAGCGCATGCCGATGCAGTTCTTCACCCGGTCGCAGACCGGTGCGCTGGTCAGCCGCCTGAACAACGACGTCATCGGGGCGCAGCGTGCGCTCACCGGCACGCTCGGCACGGTCGTCTCCAACGTCATCACCCTGGTCACCACGCTCATCGCGATGATCGCCCTGGACTGGAGGGTCACGATCCTGGCGGTGTTCTTGCTGCCGCTGTTCCTGTTCCCGTCCAAGCGGGTCGGCAAGAAGCTGCAGGGCATGACGCGTGACGCCATGGGCCTGAACGCGTCGATGAACGCCACCATGACCGAGCGGTTCGGCGTGGCCGGCGCCCTGCTGGTGAAGCTCTACGGCAACCAGCGCACCGAGGTCGACGACTTCGGCGCGCAGGCCGGAGAGGTCCGCGACATCGGCATCCGCACCGCCGTCTACTCGCGGTTCTTCATGATGATGATGGGGCTCGTCGGCGCCGTCGGCGTCGCCGCCGTCTACCTGGTCGGCGGCCTGCAGGTCATCAACGGGCGCATCGAGGCCGGTGTGCTGGTCAGCCTGGCGCTGCTCACCGCCCGCATCTACGAACCGCTCACCAGCCTGACCAACGCCCGGGTCGACGTGATGTCGGCGTTCGTGTCGTTCGAGCGGGTGTTCGAGGTGCTCGACACCACCAACCCGGTGCCCGACCCCGACGAGCCCGAGCCGCTCGGCACCCCACGGGGACGGATCGAGTTCGACCACGTCGACTTCCACTACCCCGCCGCCGACGTCGGCACGCTCGCCAGCCTCGAGATGGGCGCCCCCGAGAAGGACGCGCCTGGCGGGCCCGCACAGGTGCTGCACGACATCACCGCGGTCCTCGAGCCCGGCACCACCACCGCGCTCGTCGGCCCCTCGGGCGCCGGCAAGTCCACGCTGGCCGCGCTGGTCCCCCGCCTCTACGACGTCAGCACCGGCGCCGTGACCTTCGACGGCCACGACGTCCGCCACCTGGCCCAGGACGAACTCCGGCACCACATCGGCGTGGTGGCACAGGACCCGCACCTGTTCCACGCCACGGTCGGCGACAACCTGCGCTACGCGCGGCCCGACGCCACCGACGCAGAGGTCCGCGAGGCACTCGCGGCCGCACAGGTCCTCGACGTGGTCGACGCACTCCCCGCCGGCCTCGACACGATGGTCGGCGAGCGCGGCTACCGGCTCTCGGGCGGCGAGAAGCAGCGGCTGGCCATCGCCCGCATGCTGCTCAAGGACCCGGCGCTCGTGATCCTCGACGAGGCGACCTCCTCGCTCGACACCGAGAACGAGGCGGCCGTGCAGGCCGCACTGGCCACCGCGCTCGAAGGGCGGACCGCGCTGATCATCGCCCACCGGCTCTCGACGATCGTCGGGGCCGACCAGATCCTGGTCCTCGACGGCGGCCACGTCGTCGAGCGGGGCACGCACTCGGAGCTGCTCGACCACGGCGGGCTGTACTCCGAGCTGTACCGCACCCTCGTGGGCACCGAGACCGTCTAGAGCCGCCCCGCCCACTTCCTGCGCCGGGTGTCGGCGGGGGCCTCTAGGGTCTCGGCCACGTGGCCAAGGTCCTCGCGGACCACCTGCACGGCCACCGACGGAAGGACGCCAGCGTGCACGCTCTCATTGCCACCGACGGTTCCGACATCGCGCTGGAGGCCGCTCGCCGGGGCGTCGCCGTGCTCCGTCCGGACCGGGTGACCCTGCTCACCGTGGCCGACACGTCCATCGCCGAGGACTCCGGAGCCGGCGGCATCGAGGGCGGCCTGCTCTCGCCCGAGGAGAGCGAGCGGGCCCGCGGGGCCATCCTGTCCGAGGGCGACCGGGAGCTCGACGTGACGGCCGCCGAGCTCGGCCTCGCCGCGGCGCAGGTCTCGCAGCACCTGGTCGAGGGCCCCGCCGGCCTGATGATCTGCAAGGCCGCCACCGACCTGGCCGCCGACGTCGTGGTGGTCGGTTCCCACGGCTACGGGCTGCTCAAGCGCATGGCGATCGGCTCGGTGAGCGAGTACGTCGTCCACCACTGCGACGTGCC
>CAJANQ010000371.1 GCA_903941145.1 uncultured Actinomycetes bacterium | reverse complement strand
GCCTGTCGCCCGACACGGTCGAGAGCGCCCCGTACAGACCCGGAACCTGCGTCGGGGTCGAGCGGCTGGTCGTGGTGCCCAGACCGAGCTGGCCGTTGGTGTTGCGGCCCCAGCAGCTGACCGTTCCGAACACGCCGACCAGGCAGCTGTGCTCGTAGCCCGCACCCAGGTGGGCGGCGGGGTTGGGGCTGGCAGCGGGGGGCTCGTAGTAGCCGAGGACGTCGACGACGAAGTGGCTGGTGGCTCCGAAGTCCTTGAGTGCAAGGTCCTGGAGGCCGCCGTTGGCCAGCGGCAGCGCACCGGCGTTGGTGACCGAGCGTCCCGTCGTGAAGTTGAGGAACGTGCCGGTCGCGGCGCCGCCAGCAGGGAACAGGCGGGCGAACCCGTTGCCCTCCGGGGTGACGGCGGTGACGGCGGCCGCGACGGCGGCGGCGCGGTCGGGCACGCCGCACCCGGTGACCGCAGTGGTGCCCTGGGCTGCGAACCAGTTGCGTTCGCCGCCGACCTGGAACAGCCGGGTGGTGTCTGCGGTCATCCTGCCGCCGGGTGCGAAGCGGGTGTCGACCACTCGGCACGGGGTGAGCGTCTGGTACCGGGACCCGGCGGCGGGGGAGTAGTAGCCGAGGACGTCGACCGCGACGTGCGTGCTCCCCGCGAAGCCCGCCAACGACAGGTCGGCGAGGGCTGCGCTGCCCAGCGCAACTGCACCGGTGTTCGTGATCGAGACACCGTTCGTGTAGTTCACGACCGTCGCCGCAGGCGGGGTACCGGTGTTGGGTCCGGCGCGCAGGAACCCACTCCCCGACGGGCCGACCGCGGTGATCGACAGGACCGCGGCGGGGACACCGTCGGGGACGCCGCAGCCGCCTGCTGCGCCGCCCTGGGCCGAGAGGTTCCCGGCTCCGGCGACCTGCACGTTGCGGGAGGCACCAGCAGCGACCGGGCCGGCTGCAGTCAGACGGGTGTCGACGGCCCGGCAGGGGCTGGCAAGGGGGGTGTAGCCGCCGCTGCCGGCGGTGGTGAAGTAGCCGAGGACGTCGACGACGACGTGGGTGGTGCCGCCGAAGTTCTTGACCGACAGGTCCTGGGTGCCGGCCGCGGCGAGGGGCACGGTGCCGGTGTTTGTGATCCCCACGCCCGACGTGTAGTTCACGAACGTGGCACTCGGGACGGCGTCGCCGGCAGCGAACGCACGCAGGAACCCGCTGCCCGCAGGGCCGACGGCGGTGATGGCGACCTCGACGGCGCCGGCCCCGTCAGGGACCCCGCAGCCTGCAGCGTTGCCGCCCTGGGCTGCCAGGCTGCCGGTGCCGCCGACCTGGAAAGAACGAGTGGTGTCAGGACCGAGGGCGCCGCCGCCGGAACGGGTGTCGACCGCCCGGCATGGGGTGTTGAGCGAGGTGAACCCGAGTCCGCCCGGCACGGGTGCCGCAGAGGCTGCGGGCAGGGTGGGGGAGACCATGTCGGCGACGCTGGCGGTGGCGACCGTCAGCGCCCCCACGATCGCTGCGGTGAGCAGCAGGGCAGTGGTCCGACGGGTCGATGACGGCTTCCGCATGAGATCCCCCCGGTGTGCGGCGACCAGGAAACGGTACAACCCGGCTGTCGGTATGTCTGCACGTCGGGTGAACTTCGGCCTACGTGAGCCCCAACACTGCGGTGGGTGTGAGCCGGTTGGTGGTGGTGCCGTCGCCGAGCCG
>CAJANQ010000370.1 GCA_903941145.1 uncultured Actinomycetes bacterium | reverse complement strand
GCTGGCGTCGTCGGACCCGTCGCCCAACGCGACGCTCGCCGCCATCGGGACGGCCTTCCCGTCGGCACCCGAGGGCTGGACCGTCACGGCCACCGTTCCCTTCGCGAGCGCCCGCAAGTGGTCGGCCGCCAAGTTCGAGGGCCCGTCGTCGCTCCCGGCGGTCTACATGGGCGCACCGGAGTTCCTGCTGGCCACCGTGGCCGACGACGTGCGCGAGCGCGTCATGGCGGCGGTGTCGCCTCACGCCGACGACGGGCAGCGGGTGGTGCTCCTAGCCGGGGCGCCCGACCTGGCGGGCGAGGAGCTGCCCGACGGGCTGGAGCCACTCGCCGCGGTCCTGCTCGAGGACACGATCCGCCCCGACGCCGGAGAGACGCTCAACTTCTTCTCGGAGCAGGGCGTGGAGCTCAAGGTGATCTCGGGCGACAACCCGACCACCGTCACCGCGGTGGCCCGTCGGGCCGGCGTGCCCATGCCCGACGGCGACGACGGGGTCGACGCCCGCACGCTCCCCGAGGACCAGGACGAGCTGGCCAAGGTCGTGGCGGACCACACTGTGTTCGGGCGGGTCACTCCGCAGCAGAAGCGGGCGATGGTCCAGGCCATCCAGTCCACCGGCGGCGTGGTCGGAATGACCGGCGACGGCGTCAACGACGTGCTGGCCCTCAAGGACGCCGACATGGGCATTGCCATGGGCGCCGGGTCGGGGGCCAGCCGTGCCGTCGCCCAGCTGGTGCTCATGGACAACAGGTTCTCGGCGCTGCCGGGCGTGCTGGCCGAGGCCCGCCGCGTGACCAACAGCGTGGAGCGCGCCGCCAACCTGTTCATCTACGGGACCGTCTACTCCGCCGTCATCGCGCTGTGCGTCGCCGCCGCCGGCGTGGAGTTCCCCTTCCTGCCCCGACACCTGACGCTGGTGCGGTCGTTGTCGGTCGGCATCCCGGGCCTCTTCCTGGCACTCGCCCCCGACAACCGCCGCACGCGGCCCGGGTTCGTCGACCGGGTCGTGAAGTTCGCGTTCCCCGCCGGTGCGATCGCGGCAGTGGCGGTGCTCGTCGTCTACTTCTGGTCCCGCTCGATCGGCGCGGTGAGCCAGACCCAGGAGCAGACTGCGGCAACCCTCGCGCTGCTCGGTGTCGGCCTCCTGCTGCTCGTCCGACTGACCCGGACCCTCCCGTCGTGGCGGTGGTACCTGGTTGGGGCCATGGCCGTGTGCGTCGCGGGTTCGATGGTGCTGCCGCCGGTGAAGAAGTTCTTCGCGCTGGACCTGCCGCCGTCGTCGGTCATGCTCGTGATCGCGGTCGTTGTGGCGGTCAGTGCAGTCGCGGTGCACTTCGTGCCGGTCGGCGCCAACCAGCACGACTGACACCAGCTGGTCCCGTCGCCGCGGCCACTCGTCGTCCCCCCCCGGTTTTCGTGACGCCTCGCCGCCATAAGGCTGCGAGGCGTCACGAGAACTGGATGTGGGGGAGTGGGCGGAGTGGCGGGCGGGTCGGAACATCCGGGCGCTGTTGTAGGTTGTGCGCCCTACGACGACCAACGCTGAGAGGGACCACCATGGCCTTTGAACTTCCCGCACTTCCGTACGCCCAGGACGCGCTTGCGCCGCACATCTCGGCGGAGACGCTCGAGTACCACTACGGCAAGCACCACCAGACCTACGTCACGAACCTCAACAACCTGACCGCAGGCACCGAGCACGAGAACGCGTCGCTCGAGGACGTGATCATGAACTCCGAGGCCGGCCTGTTCAACAACTCGGCCCAGGTCTGGAACCACACCTTCTACTGGAACTCGATGGCCCCCAACGGTGGCGGCGCCCCGACCGGTGAGGTCGCCGACGCGATCGGTTCCGCCTTCGGCGGCTACGACGCCTTCGTCGAGAAGTTCAAGGAGGCCGCGACCACGCAGTTCGGCTCCGGCTGGGCCTGGCTCGTCGACGCCGGCTCGGGCCTCGAGATCATGAAGACCTCGAACGCCGACCTGCCGATGAAGCACAACGCCAAGGCGCTGCTGACCATCGACGTGTGGGAGCACGCCTACTACATCGACTTCCGCAACGCGCGGCCGAACTACATCACGACCTTCCTCGACAGCCTGGTCAACTGGGACTTCGTTGCCCAGAACATGGCCTCCTGAG
>CAJANQ010000369.1 GCA_903941145.1 uncultured Actinomycetes bacterium | reverse complement strand
GGCACGGGCCTTCCGGGCCATGCCGGCGGCGGCCGAGATGTCCTGGCTGCCGCTGGCCGCCATGGCGAGCACCTGGCCGCCGAGCGACATCTGCACGTCGAGCTCGTGGCGCATCACAGTGTTGGTGGCCCTGACCACCTCGGGCTCGAGCTTGGCCCGGCGGCGGGAATGTGTCTGCGGCACCGAGAAGAACACCCGCGTCCCGCTCTGCAGCAGCTGCACCGCCGGCAGCCCGAGGGCCTGGCGGGTCGCCACCATCCGGCTGACGACCACGTTGTTGCGCTCGGCCATGGCCACCGGGTCGGCGGACTCCCCCAGCACCCCGAACGTCCGCGACGGGTCGCACATCGCCACGGTGAACGCACCCATGACCAGGGCGATGTCGATGATCTGGCCGTGGTTGGTGACGATGGCGACGTTCGACTCCTCCGAGGTGAGGAGGTGGAAGATCTCGGTGAGCACCGGGTCGAGCGCCGGGTCGGAGAACGCCCGCAGCAGCACCTGGTCGAAGTCCGGGTACGCCGCCCGGCAGTAGACCGCCACGGTCTCGGCGCCGGCGGGCTCGGGCTCGACCGCCACCACGGTCGGGTCGTGGAACTCATAGGCGGCGGAGTACGGGAGCGGCCCGAGGATGGAGCTCTGCGAGGACCGTGCCAGCTTGCCCATGGCCCGGTGGAACCCGGCGGCCTCCACCTCGGTGAGCAGCCCCCTGGCCTCTGCGACCTCGGGCGGTTCGAGCGGGAGGCCCTCGTCCACAGCTGCGGCTGCGGTGGCCCGGGCATCGGGCTCCTGTTCGGACGGGGGCGAGCCGCCGGGGTCGGCCGGGGCGACGTCCGTCGCCTCGACGTCGGGGACCGAGGGGGACGCGTCCTCCCCCTGCACCAGACGGAGGTCTGGCCGTTCGGAGGGCACCGGCTCGCTCACACCGACGACCCTACGCGCAGGCCGACGGTCCGAGGGGACGAACTGGGTTCAGAGTTCTGGGCCCACAGGAACCGGGCCGGCCACCAGCGCGGCGTGGGGGTGCAGGTGGCCCTGGTCCAGGGGCACGGTGCGCACCGGCAGCCCGTGCGCCACGAGGTGTTGGGCCAGGTCCTCGGTCGGGACCAGCTCCACGGTCACGCCCTTGGTGACCCGCAGGCCCCGCACCGCGACCGACTCCTGGACCCGCGTCCACGCGGTCTTCCAGCGGGGCGTCGCGGCCATCTCCTTCACGACCAGGACGCCGCCCGGCCGGAGCGCCGCCACCGCGTGGTCGAGCAGCTCGAACGCGGCGGCGCGACCCAGCAGGTACAGCACGTCGACGACCACGACGGCGCCGAAGGCCGCGGTCGGGGGCGTCCAGCCCGTCGGCACGTCCTGGACGCGGACCTGGTCCCCCACCCCGGCCCGCTCCACCGCCCGGCGTGCGACCTCGGTCTTCGACGGGTCTACGTCGACCGCAACGACCCGGCGGTCGGTCCCGGCGAGCGCCAGGTCGACCGACACCAGACCGACCCCGCAGCCCAGGTCGAGCACATCACCCTGGGGCGGGACGAGCGCCTCGACCGACTCGAACGGCGCAGTGGTCC
>CAJANQ010000368.1 GCA_903941145.1 uncultured Actinomycetes bacterium | reverse complement strand
GCGACTGGGGCGACTCAAAGAACGCTTCTGACGGGCTTCCCGCGCCTTCGACATCACGATCAAGAAGCTGCCGAAGCCCGTGGGCAGGCAGCAGATCGAGATCCTCTGGGTCCGTAACGGGGCATTCCACGAGCGGTCGAAGTTCGTCGACGGCTGCTACCTGCTGCGGAAGAATCTCACCGGTGTCGATCCGGCGGCGCTCTGGCGGCGCTCTGGCGGCGATACATCCGACCCTCAAACCGGAATAACTCCCGGGCTTCATGCTTCCAAGTGCGTAACTTGGGCTACCTCCGCGACGACGCGGCGTGGCGGATGGAGTCTTTCTGCGAGCATCCGACGATCACCAACACCGACCGCATTCCGTCGTCGGAGGCTCTCGTGCGCAAGGACATCAAGCACGTCTTCTGGCACGACTTCGACCGCGGGCAGCTCTTCGACCTTGTCCGCGACCCGCAGGAGACGACCGACGTGATCACCTATCCGGCGTATGCCTCGCGGCTCGCTGAACTTCGGGAGCACTTCGCCCGGCTCAAGGCCGAGGCCCGGTAGGAGCGGACGCGAGCCACGCCCCGGCACAGTCCGCGGCCTCACGGCCGGTCGGCTTTCACCGGGGTGAACGCTGCGAGGGGCACAGGCGGCCCCGAGCGGGGCAGCGCGGGTTCAGTGCATCGTCCCGTGCAGCACGCCCCGGACGGGCAACCCGTCGGCGGCGGCCACGTTCCACTCGACCGAATAGCACCAGTTCGACACGAACGCCGGCACACGGAGCACAACCTGGCGGCCATCACTCGACAACTCGACGGCGGCCACCTCGCGATCGGTTTCGTCGATGTGCTTGGAGCCGTACTTCGCGGTCCGCTCGAGCCCCCAGGTGCGCACCTTCCATGCGGTTGTGCGGGTGGCCAGGGCCGGGTCGAGCGGCTCGGCGAACGAGAGCGTGATCTCGCCTGCGGAGGCGTGCAGGCCGGTCGGAATCAGCAGCGGCTTGGACGTCCGGCGGATTCGGAAGAAGCCTCCCGGCTGCGTGCGGTTGCCCGCCCAGGCGAACAGACCGCAGGCGTAGAGTTGGCCATCGGTCGGGTGAAATCGGCCCCGCATGATGCCGGTGGGAAGGTCTGGCATCGGCAGGGCGACCATGCCCCCCTGCACCGCGCCGGGCCTGCCCGGCACCGACTCCGTAAGCACGAGGTGAACCCGCCCTTCGCCGTAGGAAAGCTCGAGGAGGCTGCCCACGAGCGGCTCCCACTTCGGGCTCGTCACCCGCAGCAGTTCCGCCGGGGAGCGATCGAAGGCGTTGGTGATCCAGAAGGCCGGCGGCTCCATCGCCGCATCACTCGCATCGGTGACGTCGTGGAAGCCGAACATGTTTCCATAGAAGCCGCCGGGGCGGACGTGGTTCACGCGGTTCTTCGGGTTCCAGTGTCCTTCCTGGTCGGTCACCCAGAACGTCCCGTCGTCCTCCACGCACACGCCGTTGGCCGCGCGAAACCCGTTGGCCACGATTTCCGTGGCCGACCCGTCGGAGGTCACCTTGAGGAGCGTGCCATGGTGAGGCACGACGGCAGGCAGGGCGTGGCGGCCACTCTTGGCGTAGTAGAAATTGCCGGCGGCATCGGTCTCCAGGCCCATCGCGAACTCATGAAAATGCTCGGTCACCTGGTGATCGTCGTTGAAGGTGTCGTAGCGGTCCGTCAGACCGTCACCGTCAAGATCGATGAGCTTCAGGATGCGATCCCGGCAGGAGACGTGCACCACGTTTCCGATCACCTTGATGCCCAGGGGCTGATAGAGCCCCGAGGCGATCCGCCGCCAGGCGAGCCGACCGGTTGCCGAGGCGATTCCCCGAACCGTCCACACGTCGCCATCCCAGGTGCAGAGCACGGCCTCGTCGGGGCCGATGAAGTCCACGCCCGAAAACCGCAACTGGGCATTCCACGGATTGGCGTCGGGAGCGGAGAGCGTGTCCACCGCGAAGGGGCCCGCGTCGCCACCGGCGGCGATCGACGTTTCCACGACCGTAGGCCAGAGCGGCGGAGCGGGGCGACCCACGAGCGTGCGGGGCCGCGGGACCTCGAGCGACGCGGCATGGCGGGCGAGGGCCTCGACATCGGCCGCCGCGATCGCCACGGCCACATCCAGCGGATCGTTCCCGGCCGGGATCTGGAGATCGACGAAGCCGTCGGTGGCCACGAGGTTCGCGGAGGGAACCGCGGCCGCCTGGGGGCCGGCCACCGCGGCCGCCGCCGGCGCCGCGGCCAGCCGCACCGTGAGAGGCTTCGGCCGGGGTCCGAGCGAGAACGAGCGGATCGCCACGGGAAGTTCGCGGCCCTCGACCGTCAGCGGGGCCCCGAGGGCCGCCATCTCCAGCACGGGCGTCGAGCCCACGAGGTAGTCGAGCACGACCGCCGACCGGGGCGCGTCGGCGGTGCTGCCCCCCGCGGCCACGTGGTGCAGCCCGCGGAACCGGACGTGGACGCGGGGAAGCGGGCCGTAGGGTCTCTCGTCGCGGCCGAGTGACCGCGGGTCGGCGAACGAGCCGGTGTCGGGGTTGGCCCAGCCCGGCATCGTGGCAAGCTCGGCCTGCACGTCGCCGGCGATCCGCGGATGCCGCCCATGGCGGCCGTCGAAGTTGATCCCGGCCCAGTCGATGAACGCGTCGCCGGTCCAGAAGGCGGCGGCGCGGAGGGTGT
>CAJANQ010000367.1 GCA_903941145.1 uncultured Actinomycetes bacterium | reverse complement strand
GCCCGCGGCGCGCAGCCAGCCGAGTCCGACGGCACCGACCCCGAGGCGGTCGGTCGCGATGGCCGGAAGCAGCGCAACTGCACCGCCGAACAGCACGGCGAACAGGTCGAGGGAGATGGCGCCCAGCAGGATCGGGGTGCGCCTCACGAAGCGCAGTCCCTCGAGCGCGGACCGCAGCCCGGGCCGGTCGGCAGGGTCGCTGCGGTCGTCGGTCGCGAGGTCGGCGGCGGGGTCGTACTTCACCGTCAGCAGCAGGAGCCCGGCCACGAGCAGCAGCCCGGCGGCCGCGATGAACGGCGCCGACGGGCTCACGACGTAGAGGAACCCGCCCAGCACCGGTCCGGCGATGAGCCCGACCTGCCACGAACCGGCGAAGAACGCCATCATCCGCGGCACAGTCTCGGGCGGTACGACCATGGCCGGGAGCGACCGCCCTGACGGCGCGCCGAGCGCCCGGAACGTCCCGAAGGCCACGACCACGCCGAGCACCAGCGCGATCCCGTCGAGCGTGGTGGCCGCCACCGCGGCGAGCACGACGACGACCGACGCTTCCCCGAAGAACGCGAACGCCGCCACGCGGCGGCGGTCGAACCGGTCGGCCAGCGCGCCGGAGACCACCACGAGTACCGCAGCGGGCAGGAACTCGGCGAGCCCGATCAGGCCCAGGTCCAGCGGCCGGCGGGTGGAGTCGAAGACGAACTTGCCGAGCGCCGTGAACTGGGCGGTCGACGCCATGGTGGCCAGGGTCATGGCCAGGAGGAGCGCCACGGCAGAGCGGTTGCCCAGGACGTCCCGGACGCCGGGGCCGGGGTGACCCTCTGGCAGGTCGGCGTCGTCGGGCATCGAGGCCAGAGCGTAACGGGGTGGGTCGGGCCGAGTTCGCCGGGCGGTAGGTTCCCGGCCATGAGCAACGAGCTTCCTTTCTCCGGCCGTTCGGCGGTCATCACCGGCGGCGGCAGCGGTATCGGCCTCGAGTGCGCGCGGCTGCTGGTGCGCGACGGCGCCGCGGTAGTGCTGATGGGCCGCACCCAGGAACGCCTCGACGAGGGCAGCGCCAGCCTGTCGGTCGACCTGGTCGACGGTGCGGAGGTCGTGACCGTGGCGGGCGACGCGGCGGTCGAGGACGACGTCGCCGCTGCCGTCGCCGCGGCCGAGGCAGTCGCCCCGCTCGGGCTGGCCGTGGCATCGGCCGGCCGTGGCGGCCTGGGGCCGATCGTGACCACCCCGCTCGAGGAGTGGAACGAGGTCATGGCCACCAACCTCACGGGCACGTTTCTGCTGTTCAAGCACGCCGGTGCCGCACTCGCCCGCAACGGCGGCGGCGCCATGGTCGCGATCTCGTCGATCGCTGCCGCGGTCACCCACCCCTTCATGGGCCCGTACTGCATCTCCAAGGCCGCCATCGACGCCCTCGTTCGCCAGGTGGCCGACGAGCTCGGCCGGGCCGAGGTGCGCGTGAACTCGGTCCGCCCCGGCATCGTCGAGACCGACCTGGTGTCGATGATCATGGACGACGCGGAGGTCATGGCGTCCTACACGGAGAACATGGCGGTGGCCCGCACGGGCCAGGTCGCCGACGTGGCCCACGCGGTGCGGTACCTGCTCGGCCCGGAGTCCTCGTGGGTCACCGGTACCTCGCTCAGCGTCGACGGTGGCCACCATCTGCGCCGTGGCCCCGACTTCGAGGCGGCTGCCCGCGCGTTCTTCGGCGACGACGCCGTCGAGGGCCGGGTCACCCCGGCCTGACGGCCCGGGACGCGACGACGGCCCGGGCAGGTGCCCGGACCGTCGCAGCAGTGCAGTCGCGCCGTCCGGCGCAGTGCCTCAGGGGCTGAGGCTCAGTACTTGAGCGTGGGCTCGGTGCCCGCGGGCAGGCAGATCGTCTTGTACTCGAGGAACTCCTCGAGGCCCTCGACGCCCAGCTCCCGGCCCACGCCCGAGCTCTTGAACCCGCCGAACGGGGCGTTGAACTCCATGGCGAAGCCGTTGACGGTGTACGTGCCGGTGCGCACGCCGCGGGCCACGTTCAGGCCGCGCTCCACGTCCGCGCCCCAGACCGAGCCGGACAGGCCGTAGTCGCTCTCGTTGGCGATGCGCACGGCGTCGGCGTCGTCGGCGTAGGGGATCACGCACAGGACCGGGCCGAAGATCTCCTCCTGGGCGATCTTCATGGAGTTGTTCACGTCGGCGAACACGGTGGGATCCACGAAGTAGCCGGGGCCGGCGTCGGCGGGACGGCCGCCACCGGTCGTGATGCGGGCGCCCTCGGCGGTGCCTGCCGCGATGTACCCCTCGACGCGCTCGCGCTGACGCTCGGCGATGAGCGGGCCGATGGCCGTCTCCATCGACGCCGGGTCGCCCACGGTCATGGCCGCAACTCCGGCGGTCACCGCCTCGACGACCTCGTCGTAGCGGCTCTGCGGGGCCAGGATCCGGGTCTGGGCCACACAGGCCTGGCCGTTGTTCATGAGCGAGCCGAGCGGGAGCAGCGACTCCACCGAGGCCGCGACGTCGACGTCGTCCAAGAAGATGGCGGCGGACTTGCCGCCCAGCTCCAGGGTGCAGCGCTTGAGCTGCTCGCCGCAGATGGCGCCGATCTTGCGGCCGGCCGCGGTGGAGCCCGTGAACGAGACCTTGTCGACGCCGGCGTGGCGGACCAGGTACTCGCCGACCTCGCGGTCGGCCGGGACCACGTTGAAGACACCGGCGGGGATGCCGGCGGCCTCGACGCACTCGGCCAGGAGCAGGGCGTCGAGCGGCGTCTCGGGGGCGGGCTTCACCACGAAGGTCGAGCCCGAGGCAAGGGCAGGGGCGAACTTCAGCAGCGTGATGAACAGCGGGACGTTCCACGGGATGATGCCGGCGACGACGCCGACGGGCTCACGGCGCACGATGGCCGGGCCGAGCATGCCCGCACGGACCTCTTCGAACTGGTAGTTCGCCGTGATGTCGATGAACGCCTGCAGGACCATGGTGGCGGCGCCGACCTGACCGAGCTGGCTGAACAGGTTCGGGCAGCCGTTCTCGGCCGTGATCAGCTCCGAGAAGTCCATGAACTTCAGGTTGATCTGGTCGAGGAGCGCCTGCATCAGGGCGACCCGCTCCGCGGCGGTGGCCTCGGCCCACGGGCCGGACTCGAGCGCCGCGCGGGCGGCGGCGACGGCACGGTCGACGTCGGCCTCGACGGCCTCTGGGGCGGAGCCCGCCGACTCGAGGCTGTACGGGTTGGTCACCTCGAAGCGGCGGTCGGAGGCCGGCGCCACCCACTCGCCACCGATGAAGAGCTTGTCGTAGATCGCCATGTGGTCCCCTGGCTCAGGCGCCTCTCGACAGAGGCGCGATGCGGGCGGAGCGTACCCGACCCTCCTGCGCCACAGCACCGGCGGCGGGGGAGCGGCGCGGCCGGTAGGTTGACCCCGTGGCCCCCGACCCCGCCTCCACAGCCAGTTCTGGGAATGGCGCTGTTGACGCAGGGGTTCCGGCCGACGTGCCCGTCCTCACCGAAGCCCCGCCGACCGATCTGGTCGACGACCTCGTGGTGGACCTCGACGCGCCGGCTGCGGCGGCCCCAGAGCTCACCGACGCAGAGCGGGCCCGACTGTTCGAGGAGCTCGTGGTCCCGGAGACCGACGTCCTCTGGCGGGTAGCCCTGTCGATCACCCGCAACCGGGCCGACGCCGAGGACGTGGTGCAGGAGACCCTGCTGCGGGCGTTCCGCTCGCTGGGCACCTTCGACGGCCGGTACCCGCGGGCCTGGCTGCTCACCATCCTCCGCAACGCCGAGCGCAACCGGCACCGCCGTCGCCGGCCCGAGCTGCTGAGCGACCCCGAGATGGCCGAGGACCTCGGTCCCCGCACCGAGTCCGACGAGGTCGAGGTCTCGGCCGAGCAGCACGAGTTCACGGACTTCGTCGCCCAGGCCGTCGAGCAGCTGCCGGACGGGTTCCGCGAGGTGGTCGAGCTCGTCGACATCAACGGGCTCAGCTACCAGGAGGCCGCCGACGTGCTCGGCGTGCCGATCGGCACCGTCATGAGCCGTCTTCACCGTGCCCGCCGCCGTCTGCGCGAGGCGCTCGTCCCCGCAGGCTTCGGTCCGGCGGCGCCGGCCGAGCTCCCGGCCACCGCCGACGACACGGAGGTCGAGGGATGAGCGAGCTCACCCCGGACCCCACGGCCGACCCGTGTGCCAACGCCCACGTCGACTGCGCCGAGGCGCTCCGTCATGTGCAGGACGTGCTCGACCGCAACGGTGACGTCGAGGTGCTGGTCCAGTGGACCACGCACCTGCGCGAGTGTCCGCCGTGCGGCGAGGAGCTCGAGATCTACGAGCGCATCACTGCCGTGCTCCGCGAGCGTCAGTGTTGCTGCCCGGACGACGTCTCGGCCCGTCTGGCCGAGTTCGGCCGCCGGATCTGCACCGGCGACGAACCGGTCAGCTGACGCCGGGCACCGGCGAGCGCCCTTCCAGGCCTGCGGGCCGGAGCGGCTCGTAGGCCGACAGCAGCGGCGCGAGCTCACGGGGGCTCGAGGCGTGCAGCACCACTCCCGCAGCGCCGGCGTCGAACTGGTCCCGCACCCGTCGGGCGCAGTGCTCGGCGGACCCCACCGCGTTGGACGAGGCCAGCCACTCCTCGGGGTACAGGTCCCGCAGCTCGCGCAGCTCGTCGGTCGTGAACTGCGTCGCGTCCGCGATGCGGCCCTGGAGCAGGGGGTGGGCCCGCACCCGGTCCAGCACCGAGG
This sequence comes from uncultured Actinomycetes bacterium, assembly GCA_903941145.1. Classification (GTDB taxonomy): domain Bacteria; phylum Actinomycetota; class Acidimicrobiia; order Acidimicrobiales; family Microtrichaceae; genus CAJANQ01. Next base: position 1,280 of record CAJANQ010000367.1, on the reverse strand, counting down.
GGTCCCACCCGTTGGCGTCCACGATCAGCTCGCCGTAGCCCGGGATCTGCATGTAGGTCGTCATTCGCCGGACCACGTGGACCAGCTCGAGCTCCTCGGGCAGCTCGCATGCCGCCACCAGGCACGACCACACCTGGACGGCGTCGGGGTCCCGGCCGGCGCGCTCGGCCGAGGTCCGCACCCGGGCCACACAGTCGGCGACCGCCTGGTCGGTCCAGTGCGAGTGCAGGAGCACGACGTCGAAGTGCTCCCCGGCGAGCTCCTGGGTGTTCGGGCCGAGGGCTGCAAGGCCGACCGGCACCGGGTGCGACACGGTGTGGTCGAGCGAGAGGTAGTCGAACTTTCCTGCGGGGCCGTCGTGGCCGAGCACGGGCTCGCCGCGCCACAGCGTCCGTAGGAGGCCGACCGTGTCCGCCAGCATCGCCGACGTCACGTGCGGGACGCCCCAGACGTCCCAGCGGAGGTTGATGCCGCGCCCGAACCCGAGCATGAACCGGCCGCCGGTCAGCTCGGCCATCGTCGAGGCGTACGAGGCGGTGACCATCAGGTGGCGGGTCTGCGGGTTGGTCACGCCGACCGCTACGGCGGTGCGGCTGGTGACGGCGCCCACCGCGCCGGACAGCGTGGCGGCCTCCTTCACGTCGGGCCGCTCCGAGATCCAGAGCGAGCCGAGCCCGGCCGCCTCGGCGTCACGGGCGTCGTCGAGCGCCGGCCGCGGGTCCGACACGCGGCCGGGGAGCGTGTAGACGCCGAGCTCGGGGAACGCGAGGTCCTGGTCGGCGGAGTCGGAAGGTGCAGAGGTCACCGTGCCATCCTGTCCCAATGCCAGCAGCAGGGACGACGACAGTGGTGCGGGCCGGCTGGGTCCTCACGGTGGACGCACAGGACCGTGTGCTCGTGGACGGCGCCGTGGCCTTCCTCGACGGAGCGATCACTGGGGTCGGCCCGGCCGACGAGGTGCTGGCTGCACACCCTGGCGCCGAGGTCGTGCACCTTCCCGGCCACGCGCTCCTGCCGGGACTGGTGAACGCCCACACGCACTTTGGGATGACGATGTTCCGGGGCTACGCGGACGACCGTGACCTGCAGGACTTCCTTGGGGTGGTCATGCCGGCCGAGGAGCGGGTGCTCTCGGTCGACCGGGTCCGGCTGGCGACGCGTGCCGCCGCGGTGGAGAGCCTGCTGGCGGGCGTGACCACTGCGCTCGATATGTACTTCTTCCACGGTGCGGGGACCGCGGGTGCTGACGACGCGGGCATGCGGTTGCAGACCGGCCAGCT
>CAJANQ010000366.1 GCA_903941145.1 uncultured Actinomycetes bacterium | reverse complement strand
GCGGCCGCCTACAACGACCTGGTCGCCCCGAACCTCAAGGACGGCGACGCCATCTTCTTCGCCCACGGGTTCAACGTGCGGTTCGGCTACGTGGCTGCCCCCGAGGGCGTTGACGTCGCCATGGTCGCCCCCAAGGGCCCCGGCCACCTGGTGCGCCGTACCTACACCGAGGGTGGCGGCGTGCCGGCCCTCATCGCCGTCGAGCAGGACGCCTCGGGCAGTGCCAAGGCGCTCGCCCTGTCCTACGCGAACGCCATCGGCGGCACCCGCGCCGGCGTGATCGAGACGACCTTCGCCGAGGAGACCGAGACCGACCTGTTCGGCGAGCAGGTCGTCCTGTGCGGCGGCCTCTCGGCGCTCGTCCAGGCCGGCTTCGAGACCCTGACCGAGGCGGGCTACCAGCCGGAGATCGCGTACTTCGAGTGCCTCCACGAGCTGAAGCTCATCGTGGACCTCATGTACGAACAGGGCATCGCCGGCATGCGCTACTCCGTGTCGACGACCGCCGAGTACGGCGACCTGTCCCGTGGTCCCCGCATCATCGACGAGCGCACCAAGGACGAGATGCGCAAGATTCTCGACGAGATCAAGTCCGGCCAGTTCGCCGAGGAGTTCGTCGGCGAGGTCAAGTCCGGCGGCGCCAACTTCGACGCACTGCGCAAGCAGGGCAAGGAGCACCCGGTCGAGACCGTCGGCGCCAAGCTCCGCGACATGATGCCGTGGATCTCTGCCGGCCGCGCCAAGGTCGAGGACATCTCCGGCGGCGACTGAGCCACCCTCTAGTTCTGCTGCGACGGCCCGGGCCACGTGCCCGGGCCGTTGCGCGTCCCGGCGACCTACGCTGCCGGGATGCACGTGGTCGCACCTGCCTCGTCGGCCAACCTGGGTCCCGGCTTCGACGCCCTGGGACTGGCGCTCGACCTGCCGTTCGAGCTCGTCGCCGACGGTCCTGCACCCGAGGGGTTCCTGGTCGCCGAGCCGACGCACCCGGCCGCCATCGCCTTCGTGCAGGCGGGGGGCGCCGAGGACACGGCGCTCTGGTGGCGCAGCCCCATCCCTCCTGGCCGCGGGCTCGGGTTCTCCGGCGCAGCACGGGTGGCGGGCGCGTGCGCAGCGGGGGAGAACCCGCACGAGGCGTTCCGCACGGCGTCCCGGCTTGAGCGGCACCCTGACAACGCAGCGGCCTCGGCCTTCGGCGGGTTCGTGGTTGCCGCCGGCGACGAGGTGGTCGCGCTGCCGGTGCCCGACGGCCTCTGCGTCGCCGTCTGGTGGCCGTCCACGACCACCTCCACCGACGCGTCGCGTCGGCAGCTGCCGGAGGACGTGCCGCTCGGGGACGCCGTGTTCTCGGCCGGGCGGGCCGCACTCTGGGTCGCGGCCATCGCGTCTGGCGACCTGTCGGTGCTGCGCACTGCGACGGACGACCGGCTGCACCAGCCGACCCGGGTGCGGCGGGGGACCGGCACCGCCGAGGTGCTCGCCGCGTGGCGCGACGACCCCCGTGCGCTGGGGGCCTGGCTGTCGGGGTCCGGGCCGACCGTCGCCGCGCTCGCCGCGACCCTGGCCGACGCCGAGGCGCTGGCCGAGCTCGCCCTGCTCGTGGGCCGCGGGTCGGCCGAGGCCGACGAGGGCCGGGCCCGTGTGCTGGACGTCGCCCGGACCGGCGTGCAGGTCCTCGACTGACGGTCAGGGGGCCGCGGTAAATCTGACCTTGATGGTCGGGAATTGCTCGCCTACGCTGCGCCGGTCCGTCAGACACCCCCCGGCTGTGAGAGCAGACGGCAACCACAGGAGCAGACATGAGCGAGAACTGGGGCTTCGAGACCCGGCAGATCCACTCCGGCCAGGAGCCGGACCCGACCACCGGCGCCCGCGCCGTGCCGATCTACCAGACCACGGCGTACCAGTTCCGTGACACCGAGCACGCCGCCAACCTGTTCGCGCTCGCCGAGATCGGCAACATCTACACCCGCATCATGAACCCGACCCAGGGCGTGGTCGAGGCCCGTGTGTCGGCCCTCGAGGGCGGCACCGCCACCGCGGTCGGCCTGCCCGGCGCCCTGGCCGTGTCCTCGGGCCAGGCGGCCGAGACGTTCGCCATCATGAACCTGGCCGAGGCCGGCAGCCACATCGTCGCCTCTGCCGCGCTCTACGGCGGCACCTACAACCTGTTCCACTACACGCTCCCCAAGTACGGCCTCGACGTGACGTTCGTCGAGAACCCCGACGACCTCGACGAGTGGGCCTCCAAGGTCCAGCCGAACACCAAGGCCTTCTACGGCGAGTCCATCGGCAACCCGCGCAACGACGTGCTCGACATCGAGGGTGTCGCCGGCGTGGCCCACGCCAACGGCGTCCCGCTCATCGTCGACAACACCGTCGCCAGCCCGTACCTCATCAACCCGCTGGCGCACGGCGCCGACATCGTCGTGCACTCGGCCACCAAGTTCCTGGGCGGCCACGGCACCTCGATCGCCGGCGTCATCGTGGACGGCGGCTCGTTCGACTTCTCGGCCAACGACAAGTTCCCGATGTTCACCGAGCCCGACCCCAGCTACCACGGCCTGTCGTACTGGCCCGCCCTCGGCGCCGGCTCGTACATCATCAAGGCCCGGGTGCAGCTGCTGCGTGACATCGGCGCCTCGATCTCGCCGTTCAACGCCTTCCTGCTCCTGCAGGGCATCGAGACGCTGTCGATCCGCATGGAGCGCCACGTCGAGAACGCCCAGAAGGTGGCAGCCTTCCTCGAGGCCCACGACCAGGTCGAGTCCGTGCAGTACGCCGGCCTGGAGTCCAGCCCGTGGAACGCCGCGGCGAAGAAGTACGCCCCGAAGGGTGCCGGCTCGGTCCCGGCGTTCGTCATCAAGGGCGGCCTCGAGGCCGGCAAGAAGTTCGTGGAGGCGCTGGAGCTGCACAGCCACCTGGCCAACATCGGCGACGTCCGCTCGCTGGTGGTGCACCCTGCGTCCACGACCCACAGCCAGCTGACCCCCGAGGAGCAGGTCACCACGGGCGTCGTCCCGGGCCTCATCCGCCTCTCGGTGGGCATCGAGTCGATCGACGACATCCTCGCCGACCTCGAGATCGGCTTTGCCGCCGCCAAGTGACGGCCCGGCGCCCACAGGCCTGAACCGGCCCGTCGCACCTTCTGGGGGGTTGGTGCGGCGGGCCTGTTCGCGTCCTGGGCCGAGCTGGTGGGCCGGGTCAGTCCAGCGTGAGGTGGGGCGAGCCGTCGGTGACGGCGAGCGTGCCCGGCATGCCGATCAGGTCGACCAGCGTCCCCATGGACGACGGCGTGGTGAGCGTCATGGTCATGCCCCGGTACTCGCCGACCGTCACCGTGAGGTCGATGACCAGGACCGACGGGTCGAACTGGTCGTCGACGCTGAAGATGATGACGTCGTAGGTGCCGTCCGGCAGGGGCGGGCCGTCGAGGGGCTGGTTCTCTACGTCGCTCATCGGGGGAGACCCTATGGCACGCGGGCATCCCCAGCACCGGGGGAACCGGCCCCGGACGCGGGACCGCCCGCCCGTGCCGCCCT
>CAJANQ010000365.1 GCA_903941145.1 uncultured Actinomycetes bacterium | reverse complement strand
TCATCCGGTGGAGGATACGGGAACAGGCCGCATACTGAGCAGCCGGAACGACGTGTCCGGTACGACTCGCAGAGGGAACAGGGGACACACGTGCAGGACGCACTCGGGGAGATCCAGTCGGTACTCGTGCTGGGCGGTGGCTCGGACATCGGCCGGTCGCTGTGCCTGCGCCTGGTCAAGGGCCGGTGCCGCACCGTGGTGCTGGCCGGCCGGCCCGAGGACGGCATGGACGCCGTCGCCGCCGACCTGCGCGCCGCGGGCGCCACGACGGTCGAGACCGTGCTGTGGGAGTCGACCGACCCCGGTTCGCACCAGGCCGTCGTCGACGACGTGTTCGACCGCTTCGGCGACATCGACCTGGTGTACGCCCCCGCCGGCATCCTCGGCAGCCAGCAGGCGTTCGACGCCGACCCGGCGTTCGCTGCCGCGGCGGTGGCCATCAACTTCGGCGGCCTGGTGTCGTCGTCGCTCGCGGTGGTGGAGCGATTCCGCCGGCAGGGCCACGGCACGCTCGTGCTCATGTCGTCGGTCGCCGGGGTCCGCACCCGCAAGGACAACTACGTCTACGGCTCGACCAAGTCCGGGCTGGACGCGTTCGCCCAGGGCCTGGGCGACTCGCTGGTCGGCACCGGCATCAAAGTCATGGTGGTCCGCCCCGGGTTCGTGAAGACGAAGATGACCGAGGGCATGGACGCCGCCCCGTTCTCGACCACCCCCGAGAAGGTCGCCGAGCTCATCTGTGACGGCATCGCCAAGGGCAAAGAGGTCGTCTGGGCGCCGGGCCTGCTGAAGTTCCTGTTCTTCGGGTTCACCAACCTGCCCCGCGCCGTCTGGCGCAAGGTGAGCGACCGCTAGCCGGTCCTCCCCCACCGCCCGGCACCGCTCGCCGGCGCCTGCCGGGGGAACACCGGCGGGCCCGCCACGGTTGGGCCGGGTATGGACATTGCCGTCACCGGGGCCTCGGGCCTCATCGGAACTGCGCTCACCCGCTCGCTCGCCGCACAGGGGCACCGAGTGCTCCGTCTCGTGCGCAGCGCAGGCGGCGGGACCGACACCGTCCGTTGGGACCCGGCCGCCGGCACCATCGACGCCGCCGGGCTCGAGGGCGTGGACGCGGTGATCCACCTGGCTGGCGAGGGCATCGGCGAGAAGCGCTGGTCAGCAGAGCAGAAGGAGAGGATCCGCACCTCCCGCACGCTCGGCACGGCCCTCATCGCCAGCACGCTGGCCGGGCTGCAGACGCCGCCCAAGGTGCTGCTGTCCGGATCGGCCAGCGGGTTCTACGGCGACACCGGCGACCGGGTGGTCGACGAGACCGCCCCGGCCGGCAGCGACTACCTCGCCTCGGTCTGCGTCGACTGGGAGGCCGCCGCGGCCCCCGCCGTGGAGGCCGGGATCCGCACGGCGTTCCTGCGCACCGGGATCGTGCTGACCCCCGACGGCGGGGCGCTCGGCAAGCAGCTCCCGTTCTTCAAGCTCGGCGCCGGCGGGCGGGCCGGCAAGGGCACGCAGTGGATGAGCTGGATCTCGATGGACGACGAGATTGCGGCCACCGAGTTCCTCCTCACCGCGGAGGTGTCCGGCCCGGTCAACCTGGTCGCCCCCAACCCCGCCACCAACGCCGAGTTCACCAAGGCGCTCGGCCGTGCGGTGCACCGCCCCACCACCATCATCCCCATGGCCGGGCCGCGGCTGCTGTTCGGCAAGGAGCTGGCCGACTCGCTCCTGCTCACGTCGACCCGGGTCGCGCCGGCCGTGCTGACCGCTGCGGGGTTCACCTTCGGCCAGCCCGACCTCGACGGCGCACTACGGTCAGTCCTCGCCGCCTGACGGCTGCCCCGACCGGGCTGACGTCACCATGACCGGAGGGTTCCGATGGCCGACAAGAGCGTGAGTGCGACCCGCACCGTCCCCGCCCCACCCGACAAGGTGTTCGCCCTGCTGCGCGACCCGTCGATGCACTCGGTGATCGACGGCTCCGGCCACGTCATGGGCTCCCGCACCAAGGACAAAGAGCTCTCGCTCGGCGACAAGTTCACGACCTCCAACCGGATCGTCGTGCCGTACCTGATCGCCAACACCGTCGTGGAGTTCGAACAGGACCGTCTCATCGCCTGGGCCCACCTGGGCGGCTGGCGCTGGCGCTACGAGCTCGCGCCGTCCGACGACGGCGGCACCGTGGTCACCGAGTCGTTCGACTGGTCGACCTCCAAGTCCACCCAGTACGTCGAGCTCATGGGCTGGCCCAAGAGAAACGAGGCCAACGTCAACGCCACGCTCGACCGGCTCGTCGCCTACTTCGAGCACCGCGCCGACCTCTAGGCCGGTCGCTGCCATGACGCGCAAGGTCGC
>CAJANQ010000364.1 GCA_903941145.1 uncultured Actinomycetes bacterium | reverse complement strand
CTCGGCGGTCGGGGCGTCGGCCTTGGGCGCATCGGCCTTGGGCGCGTCGTTCGGCTCCTTGTCCTCAGGCTCCTCTCCCTTCGGCGCCGCGGCCTTGGACGCAGCGGCCTTCGGGGCAGCCCCAGCCGGCTTCTGGCGGACCGGACGAGACTTCTTGCGCTCCCGGGCCGACATGGGTTCGACGCCAAAGAGTGCCGCCAGCTCGGGCAGTGCCTCGCCGGCGCGACGGACGGCGGTGATGAGCGCCTCGTTCGGCGTCTCCGGCTTGGCGGTGATCTTCACCTGGTTCCGGATGGGGGAGACGGCGAGCGCGTCGACCGCAGCCGCCCAGAGCTCCTGGTTGGTGGCCGGGGTGAGCCCCTCGGACACCGCGGCGGCCAGGGCTGCACCCAGCTCGGCGGGCAGCGGCGCACCGGCCTTCGGTGGGCGGGACGTCAGGCGCAGCGCCCGGACGAACCGGCCAGCCTTCAGGTTGGCCTCGATGTCGGACAGCCAGTTGGCGTGCTCCTCCTCGATGCGCCGGGCGAGGCCGGCCTGCAGGGTGGCGACCAGCTCGCCGGCGTCGGCGTCCTTCGAGACTGAGTCGCCGGCCACGACGACCGAGCGAAGGTCGCGGAGGTCGAGCTCCTCGAGGTCCCGGAGTGCGGCGTCGGCGCGGTCACGCCACTCGGCATCACGCAGCTTCGGCTGCAGCTGCTCGGCCATGGCCACCAGCTGCTCTGACGGGACCTCGGGCTGACCCGCGGCCTTGGCCTTGGCGTTCTGCTCCTCGATCGCTGCGCGGACGGCGGGAATGCCACCGCGCAGCACCTGCTCGGCGACGGGACGCTGCTCGACCGGCACCTCGGCCAGGACGGCGTTGCGGTGCGTGCGGCCCGGACGAAGGCGCTTCGGGCGGGGGCGCTCCGGCACCGGCTCTGGGCGGGGTCCGCGCGGGCGGCGGTCGCCACCGGGTCGGTCAGCACCGTCGCGGCCACCGCGGCCTCGTCGGTCGCCGTCGCGACCACCACGGCCGCCGCGTTCGTCTCGGTCGCCACGGTCACGGCGGTCGCCCCGGCCGCGTCCCTTGGGCGCCAGCTGGGTCGTCACCAGCGGCTCGTCACGCTTGGTGCCGACGACCTCGAGCCGTTCGGCCTCCTTGCGCGGGGCCTTGGGGGCGAGCACGCCCACGATCTCGATGCCGTCGACCAGGAACTCGGCGTCGGCCCGCAGGACCTGGCCCACCTCGGCCCCGGCGGGCAGCAGCGCACCGTCGAGCTCGCCCTTCGGCTGGCGGGCACCTGCGGCTCTCCAGGTCCAAGAACCGTCGGGGCGGCTGCTCGTGAGTTCGATCTCTAGGCGGCGTGACATAGGAAGCCAACCTACCGAAGGCGGATGGCCGCCCCGAAAACGACACCGCAACGTGCGGTGCGCCGTAGGTTGCGGAACCTATGGACACCCTCTTGGTCACCGGAGTCACAGGTCAGGTCGGCGAGGTCGTCGCGCTGGCGCTCGCGCGGAAGTACCACGTGGTCGGGCTGGCCCGGTTCGGCGACGTCGCCACGCGGGAGCGGCTCGAGGCCGGGGGAGTGGAGTGCGTTCCCGTCGACCTCGTCGGCGGCGACTTCAGCGGGGTCCCGACCGGCTCCCATGGGCTGGTGAACTTCGCGGTGGTCAAGACCCAGAAGTGGGACCTCGACCTCCGGGCCAACGCCGAAGGGATCGGCCTGCTGATCGAGGCGGCGCGTCCCGGGCGGGTGCTGCACTGTTCGTCGACCGGCGTCTACGACCCCGCCGGCTCGACAGTGCTCGACGAGTCGGCCCCGCTCGGTGACAACCACCGGGCCATCATGCCGACCTACTCGATCG
>CAJANQ010000363.1 GCA_903941145.1 uncultured Actinomycetes bacterium | reverse complement strand
CGGTTGCCGCATGCTCCCCTGCGAGGAGGAGCACCCCGTCGCTGACCGGTCGGGACAGGGCCACCCGCAGCGCCGGTGTCGCACCGACGCCGAGGAACGAGTAGCTGCCGAGGGTCCACGGGTCGGTCGACCACGAGGTCCGCAACATCCCGACGGGCGGCGGCACCACGGTCGCTCGACCAGCCGACGCCGTCGTGGAGGAGGCAGCGCTGGGCCGGGGAGATGTCGCGTCCTCGGAGCACGCGGCCAGGGTGAGGCCGGCTGCCGCCCCGATCCCGACCTGGAGCGCGCGACGCCGGGTGACGTCGCCATGAAGGTCGTCGCGCCGGGCCATTGCCGCGGACGCTACCGGCTGTTCGTCCCGGAACGGCCGGGAACTCAGATGTGGTCGAGGTCGGGCTCGTCGCGCAGCCTGACCCAGCCGTCGGCGTCGGGATAGACGAGCACACAGTCAAGGTCGCGGAACATGCTGAGCAGTTGCCGGTCGAGCGCCTCGTCGGCGCCGCTGCCCCGGTAGCGGAGCGTCAGGTCGCGCTCGTTCACCTCCACCTGCCAGTCGTAGTCGTGGCGCCACAGCACCTCGGCCAGCTCGGTGGTCTCGTGGGACCATCCGTCGAGCGCGAGTAGCAGGGCGAGGACCTTGGTCCGCCAGACCGCCTGCAGCTCAGGGTCGGCCGGCTCTGGGTCGGGCGGGTCGTCGAGCCGAGGGTCGCCACCCCAGATGCGGGCGACTGCGTTGTCGGTGGTCTCGTCGCCCAGCACCGGCACGACGTCGTAGGTGATGCCCATGGGGTCGACGGTACGGATGGGGTGTGACGTGCCGGGGTGACTCGACCGGCCCGCTCACGACCCGCAGTCCGGTCCGCAGACTTTTCCAGCGGGAACACTCTCGGTACCCTCCCCGCCACGAAGGGTGCGGTACCTGTGCGGGATCGGCCTGGCTGCTGGAAGGGCCGACATGATCCACCACGTCTCGATCCCGGTCGCCGACCCTCGCAGTGCTGCCGAGGTGTTCGCTGAGCTGGTCGACGGTCGCGTCACCCCGTTCAAGGCCTACGACGGCGGCTGGATCGCCTGGACCGACGACGAGCTCGGGACCTCCGTCGAGTTCTTCCCCAGCGGGACCGAGATGTTCCCGCCTGCAGGGGACGGCATGGTGGAGTTCCGCCACGTCAAGGGCACGAGCCCGTTCGTGGCCACCCACCTCACGCTCTCGGTGGACCGCGCCGTCGACGAGGTGGTCGCCCTGGCCGACCGGGCCGGCTGGCGGACGCAGGTCGTCTCCCGCGGACCCCACGACGTCGTCGAGCTCTGGGTCGAGAACGCCGTCATGGTCGAGGTCATGACGCCCGAGATGACCGCCGACTTCCTTGCCGAGGTCCGCCCCGACTGACGACCGCGATGGTCCGTGCATCAGCCCGAACGGGACTGCAGTCGAGCACGCCGGCAGGTCGGCCGGGCCAAATCCGTTGTGCACACAATGAACTCTGGGCAAAATCCGCTTGACCTTTTTGCGCTTCACCCTCATTGTGGGTCCGCCGGTGCGGGAGGAGGAGCGGACCTCCCCGGACCGGCATGGCCATCCAGGTGGAGCGGTGTGATCCGCGACACCCGGCGGCCTGAATTCGCGAATCACTTCGTACGCTAGAGAGCCGGTGTGTGGGCAGATTGTCCGACCGCACGCTGGTGGGCCGGCCCCGGCGGGGGGCACGGCAGACCGCTCGGACATTGGAAGACAGGTGCAGTGTGGCCGGCAAGCGAGCTGAACGGGACGATGAAGACCTGGTGCGGATGTACCTGTCGGACATCGGCCAGTACTCACTGCTGACCAAGGACGACGAGGTCCGTCTGGCGCAGGCCATCGAGAACGGCGTGGCTGCGGCCACCGAGCTCGAGGCCACCCAGCCGACCCCGGCCCGGAAGCGTGAGCTGCGCAAGCTCGTGCGTGAGGGTGAGGACGCCGAGCGCACGTTCGTGCAGGCCAACCTCCGTCTGGTCGTGTCGATCGCCAAGAAGTACCAGGCGTCGGGCCTGCCGCTGCTGGACCTGGTCCAGGAGGGCAACCTGGGTCTGATGCACGCCGTCGAGAAGTTCGACTGGCGCAAGGGCTTCAAGT
>CAJANQ010000362.1 GCA_903941145.1 uncultured Actinomycetes bacterium | reverse complement strand
CCCCGCCCGTGTCGCGTCCGGGGACAGGTTGGTAGCGTCGCCGTCGTGACGGTCCTCACCACGCTGCTGCAGGTCGTGGCGCTCGTCGTCGTGGCGGGTGGCGTGGCCAAGCTGGTCCGGCCCGACGCGTTCGCCGAGCTGCTGGCGGCCCTGGGCCTGCCCGGCGGCCAGCTGGCCGCACGCGCGACCGGCGTGGTCGAGGTGGTCCTGGGTCTGGCCGTGTTCGTGACCGGCGCCCGGTGGTCGGCGGCGCTGCTCGCCGTCGTCTACCTCGTGTTTGCCGGCACCGTGGTGCTTGCCCGCCGCAAGGGTGCAGCGTCGTGCGGCTGCTTCGGCGCGGCGGACGCCCCGCCGTCGTCAGTGCACGTGGGGACCAACCTGGTGTCGGCCGGTGTCGCGGCCGCGGCCGCGGTGGTCGGGGCCGAGTCGCTCAGGGCGACGCTGGCCGACCAGCCCGCCGCCGGCGTCCCGTACCTGGTGGCGGTGTGCGTCGCCGTCTACTTCGTGGTGCGGATCAACCTCCGCCGCACCTGAACCTCGCTGCACGCCGAATTACCGCGTCCCGCAGGGCGGCCCGTACCATCTGACGGTTCGTCAGAAACGCGGCCACCGGGTCGCGACAGGAACTCAGGAGACACCGGAATGGGCATGCTCGACGGCAAGGTTGCGATCGTCACGGGTGCGGGGCACGGCATCGGCCGTGGCCACGCCATGGAGCTGGCCAAGCACGGCGCCAAGGTCGTCATCAACGACGTCGGTGGCTCGGTGAGCGGCGAGGGTGCCGGCCGCGACGCCGACCTGACCGTCGACATCATCAAGTCCCGCGGCGGCGAGGCCGTCTCGAACTACGCCGACGTCTCGGACTACGACGCCGTGGGCGAGATGGTCGCCCAGGCCGTCGACACCTTCGGTGGCCTCGACATCCTGGTGAACAACGCCGGCATCGTCCGCGACGCCTCGATCTTCAACATGCCGGTCGAGGACTTCGACGCCGTCATCAAGGTCCACCTGCGTGGCACCTGGATCCCCTGCAAGCACGCTGCGCTCCACTGGCGGTCGGTCAACAAGGAGACCGGCGCCCCGGTCGGCGGCCGCATCATCAACACGATCTCGGGCGCGGGCCTGACCGGCAACTTCGGCCAGACCAACTACGCCCCGGCCAAGGCCGCCATCGCCAGCCTCACCCAGACGCTGAGCCTCGAGCTCTACAAGATGGGCGTCACCGTGAACGCCGTCGGCCCGGCTGCCGCCACCCGTATCACCGCCACCATGCCGGGCGCCCCGGCCGTGGTGGAGCCCGACGAGATCCCCGAGGACGAGTGGAACCGGATGGACCCGGCCGTGTCGTCGCCGCTCGTCGCCTGGCTCGCCTCCGACGAGGCCGACCACGTCACCGGCCAGATCATCCGTGCCGTGGCCGAGAACATCATCCTGATGAAGGGCTGGGCCGACGGTCCGACCATCAACAACAAGGGCAACCGCTGGGACGCCACCAAGCTGGGCACCCAGATGGCGACCGACGTGTTCTTCACCCGGGCCCCGGGCCTGCGCTACTGACGCCGCACCGTCCACGAACGCCGCCACGGCCGCCGTCACCCGCTCGGGGACGGCGGCCGTGTCGCGTCCACGGGGCGCGTCCACTGCGCGCGTGCAGGGCGCGCGTCCGCTGCGCCGGGCCCGCGGCCCCGTAAGGTTGCGGCGTGCCCACCCCGCCCGACCCTGACCGCGACGCGCCCACGCGCCCGTCGCCGGACGACGAGGGGGGCCGCGCGGCCCGACGGGGCACCTCGACGTCGAACTTCGGCGTGTCCAAGCGCGAGAACCACGACTCGTCGGACTTCTACGCACGGTTCGCGGCGCCCGAGGTCGACACCACCGAGCGCCCCGCCGGCCCGGAGGCCGACCGGGCGCTCGACCGCATCGCGCACGGCGACTCCCGCGACATGTCGGCAGTGGCCGACGGCACTGTCGCACTGGTCGTGACCTCGCCGCCCTACTTCGCCGGCAAGGAGTACGAGGAGGCCCTCGGTGAGGGCGGTGTGCCCGGCAGCTACCTGGACTACCTGGACATGCTCACCGACGTGTTCGCCGAGTGCGTGCGCACGCTCGAGCCGGGCGGCCGGATCGCTGTCAACGTCGCCAACCTGGGCCGTCGCCCGTACCGGTCGTTGGGCTCCGACGTCGTGGCGATCCTCCAGGACCGGCTGCGGCTGCTCCTCCGGGGCGAGATCGTCTGGCAGAAGCAGCGTGGCGCTGGCGGGAACTGCGCCTGGGGCTCGTTCCAGCGGCCCGGCAACCCGGTGCTCCGAGACCTCACCGAGCGGGTGGTCGTGGCGTCCAAGGGTCGGTTCGACCGTGCGCTGACGGCCAAGCAGCGGCACAAGGCCGGCCTGCCGTCGGTGGCGTCGCTGACCCGTGACGAGTTCATGGACGCCACGCTCGACGTGTGGGACCTGCCGGCCGAGTCGGCCAACCGTGTCGGCCACCCGGCCCCGTTCCCGGTCGCCCTGCCCGAGCGGCTCATCCACCTCTACACCTATCGGGACGACCTGGTGCTCGACCCGTTCATGGGCTCCGGCTCGACCGCGGTGGCCGCCGTGCGGACCGGCCGCCACTTCGTCGGGTACGACACGGACGCCGGCTACATCGAGCGGGCCATGGCCCGGGTCGACGAGGAGCGGGCCGCACGTGAGCACGCCGGGATCGTGCCGTCGGTCGTGCCGGCCGGCACCGACGACCCGGCCGACGCCGAGGAGGACCCGGTGCGCCGGGCCATGGTCGAGGGGCTCTCGGTCCGCGACGTGGCCCGCACGGTCCTGACCGAGGCGGGGTTCGCCGCGGTCCATGACGACGTCGCGCTCCCCGGCGGCCTGGACCTGTCGTTCATGGTCACCGACCGGCTGAAGAAGCACCTCTACGTCGAGGTGTGCGGCGGGTTCTCGGCCACCCGTCCGGGCCTCCGACGTGTCGACGCACTCTGGCGGGCCCTGGGCAAGGCCGCAGTGCTGGCCGCGGTGCAGCCAGGTGCGCAGCTCGTCCTGCTGACCACCGACCTCCCTCAGGCCGGGACCCCGGCGGCCCAGTCCCTTGCTGCCGTGACCGGCCGTGGCAAGGGCCGCACCGTGCTCGACGTGGTCGACCTGCGGTCGGCCGAGGACCGCGAGCGCCTCAAGGTCCTGGCCAGCGGACGTCGCCCGCCGGTCGTCAAGAACTAGACGGGCAGCGCGTCCTCGACCGCTGCGTCGAACTGCATGACGACCTGGTCCCACAGCCCGTCCCGGTCGGTCGGCGCCGAGGTGTCCACGCGTTCCCACTGCGCGTCGAGGTCGAGGGCAGTGCGCGCCGACCAGTAGGCGCCGAGCACGGTGGCCTCGTCGCTCCCGGTGCGCCGGCAGGTCGACGAGACCCAGGTGATCCCCATGCGGTCGACCACCTCGTTCACCAGGCGGGTCGTGACGATCTCGCGACGGAGCGGGTGCTGGTGGACCAGGTCGCCGGTCACCGGCCGGATCGTCGCAGGGACGTAGTCGGTCACCAGCTGGTCGAGGACCGGGCCGTCGGGCAGCGAGGACGCGAGGACGGTCTCGGTCAGGCGGACCTTCTCGGCCGCCATCAGGACCGCGAGCTCGGGACGCACCAGTCCCAGGCCGGCCGCCCGCCTGCGGGCGAGCTCCTCCTCGCCCGGCATGGCGTTGGTCCTCCGGTCGATCCGGCCCGTGCGGGCCAGCGTGCCCAGGACCTCGAGGTGGGTGTCGAGGTCGGCGCGCGACGCAGCCTCGGCGCGGGTGAGCGCACGGTGCTGGTCCCGCACGTGGCGCAGCACCGTGGCCACGACGTCGTCAGCGGCCTCGGCGAGCAGCCGGTCACGGCCGGCCCGGTCGATCCGGCCGGCGGCCTCGGCCAGCCCGAGCAGGATCTTCAGGTTCACCTCGTGGTCGGAGGTGTCGACGCCGGCGGAGTTGTCGACCGCGTCGGCATTCAGCTGGACGCCGCCGAGCGCCAGCTCGACCCGGGCCCGAGGGGTGATGCCCAGGTTCGCGCCCTCGCCGACGACGGTGGCCCGGACCTCGGGGGCGGTGATGCGGGTCTCCCGGTTGGCGGGGTCGCCGACGTCGCCGTCGCCCTCGGTCGTGGCCCGCACGAACGTCCCGATGCCGCCCAGGTACAGCAGGTCCACGTCGAGCGACAGCACGGCCCGCACCAGCTCGGGGGTCGTGAGCGTCTCGGCCTGCGTGCCGAGCAGGGCCTGGACCTCCGGGGTCAGGCGGGCCTGCTTGAGCGAGCGGGGGTGCACCATCGCCCCGGCCGACAAGGTGGACCGGTCGACGTCGTCCCACGACGAGCGGGGGAGGTCGAACAACCGCTGGCGCTCCAGGAACGACCGCTCCGGGTCCGGGTCCGGGTCCAGCAGCACGTGGCGGTGGTCGAACGCCGCGACCAGCTGGACCGACCGGGACCGCAGGAGGCCGTTGCCAAAGACGTCGCCGGACATGTCGCCGATGCCGACCACGCGGAGCCGGTCGGTCTGCACGTCGACGCCGCGGCGCGCAAAGTGCTCGGTCACCGACACCCAGGCTCCGCGCGCGGTGACCCCGAGCTCCTTGTGGTCGTACCCGGCGCTGCCACCCGACGCGAACGCGTCCCCCAGCCAGAACCCGTGCTCGTCCGCGATCCCGTTGGCGATGTCGGAGAACGAGGCGGTGCCGCGGTCGGCGGCGACCACCAGGTAGGCGTCGTCGCCGTCGGCGGCGCGAACGCCGTCGGGCCGGACGGTGACGCCGTCGACCCGGTTGTCGGTCACGTCCAGGAGCGCGTCGACGAACGTGCGGTAGGCCGCCTCTACCGCGGTCCGCAGCTCGGCGCCGTCGGCAGGCGGGCGACGCACCACGAACCCGCCCTTGGCGCCGGTGGGCACGATGAGCGCGTTCTTGAGCCGCTGCGCGTCGGCCAGCTGGAGCACCTCGGTGCGGACGTCGTCGGGCCGGTCCGACCAGCGCAGACCGCCCCGGGCGATCGCTCCGGCCCGCAGGTGGACACCTTCCACCTCGGGGGAGCTGACCCAGACCTCGCGCCAGGTGGGCCGGTTGCCCAGGCCACCCATCAGCGTGCCGTCGAGCTTGAGGACCACCGGCCTCCCTCGGTCCGGCGCCCACACGTTGGTGCGCACAGTGGCGTCGACCAGGACGAGCAGCGCCCGCAGCAGCCGGTCGTGGTCGAGGCGGGCCACGGCGTCGCACGCGGCAGCCACGAGCTCGCGCCCCGAACCGTCGTCGCCCGCGTCCTGTTCGCCCGATGGGCCGAAGCGGACCTCCAGGTGGTTCCAGAGCGCCACCGCCGCGTCGGGGTTGGCGGCGAGCGCCTCGACCACCGAGACCGGGTGCACCGTCGGGTCGAGCTGCGGGAGGTAGCGCGCATACGCCCGCAGCACCGCCACCTGGTCGTGGTCCAGGGCGGTGGTGACCACCAGGCTGTTCAGCAGGTCGGTGTCCACGTTGCGGTGCAGGGTCGCGACGAGCGAGCTGGTGAGCCGTCCGCCGTCGTCGCGCAGTGGCCGGCCCTCCGGGCTGCGGACGAGCAGGCCGAGCACCGTGGCGCGCTGGTCGCCCACCAGTTCGTAGGTGGTCTCGGCCACGGTCAGGAGCCCGTGGCTCTCGACCGCCGGTACCAGGTCCGAGAGCAGCGGGGGCGGCCCGTCGACGACGAGCCGGAGCTCGCGGACCTCGGCCGGCTCGCCGTCGTCGCCGGTCCCGGGGACCAGCCGGACGTTCGTGCGGCCGGAACCTCGCAGCGCGTCGATCGCAACCAGGTCACCCGCAGCGAGGTCCGGTGCGGTGGCGTCGCGGTAGGCGGGCGGCAGCTGGTCGCCCCAGCGCTGCCAGACGAGCTCGGCGGCTGCGGCGGCATCCTCGGTGGCCCCGACCAGCTGGTGCTCGAGCTCCGACATGACGAGCTCGGGCCACGAACGGGCCAGGTGCCGCAGCTGCGCCGCCATCGAGCCAAGGGTGCCGTCGTCGGGGAGCGCCCCGTGGACCAGTGCGGTGACCGAGAGCGTGACCAGTCCGCCCTCGCCGAGCTCGGAACCTGCCTCGATCCCGGCGACGGGCAGCAGGTACCGGAACGCCTCGGCCAGCTCCTCGTCGAGCGTGGGGCGGTAGTCGATCTCGGGCACTGCGACGGCGGCGGTGACCGCGAGCGGGCCGGGCTCTGGCAGGAGGCGGAGCACGGTCGTGCCCTCGTCGACGGCGGCGACCATGGCGCCGAGCATCTCGGCGAGCCACGCCGCGTCGGCCACCAGAAGGACGTCCCACGGGAGGTCGTCGAAGAAGGTGCGGACGACGGTCTCTGCGTGCGAGCGGGGGACGACCGACAGCCGGCGGAGCGCCTCGTTCAGCTTGTGCCGGACCCAGGCCACGCCCGAGGGGCGCTCGGCACGACCCTGCATGGTGGTGAGTCCGACGAACTGTGTGGGCGGGCCGCCCGCAGGATCGGCGAACGCGATGACCGCCGCCCGTTCGGACCGGTGGACCCGGCTGGTGCCGAGCGACCGCCGGACCACCACGGCAGTGCCGTGGGGGACCGCCGCAGGCGGGTCGGCCTCGGCACCGACCCCGACGGTGGTCCCGTCAGGCAGGAGCACACCGGTGACCAGGAAGTGGCGGCGTCGCAACCAGCGGCAGAACGCGGCGGCCTCGGCCCACTCGGGGTCGTCACCGCCGGACTCGAGCCGAACCGCGGTGGCGGCGAGGGCCTCGTCCACCTGCGGCGTCGCGGCGTCCACCGCCAGCAGGTCGTCGACGCCGGCGCGGACCTCGTCCTCGAGACTGGCCCGGCCGGCTCCGTCGAGCAGCTCGTCGAGCTCGACCCGGATGAACGACTCGTCGTGACCGTCGCCGCGGGGCGCCCGGACGGCCACGACCCGGCCGTCGGACCGCTCGACCCCC
Organism: uncultured Actinomycetes bacterium; assembly: GCA_903941145.1. Taxonomy (GTDB): domain Bacteria; phylum Actinomycetota; class Acidimicrobiia; order Acidimicrobiales; family Microtrichaceae; genus CAJANQ01. The sequence continues at coordinate 3,712 of CAJANQ010000362.1, read as the reverse complement.
AGGATCGGGTGGACCGACCGCTCGACGGTCGCGCCGCACCGCTCCACGGCGGCCAGCACCGTCGAGAACAGCAGCGGCCGGTCGTCCGTCGCGACCTCGAGCACGGTGCATCGCGCACCGTCGGCCGCCGGCCCCAGCAGAGGAGGGCCCTCGACGGCGACGACGACCAGCTCGCCGGGCCGGCGGTGCTCGAGCACGGTCATCGCAGACTCGACGGTGGCGGCAGCGGCACGACCGTCGAGGCGGGACCGCACCGTGGAGGGGAGCGCACCGAGCAGGAACTCGGCGAGCGTCGCCCGGAGCGCGTCGGGAGCCCCACCCGCCCCGTCCGTCGCTGTGGGACCGACCTCGGTCATGGTCCTGCCTCCCGGAGTGTCCGGACGCCCCTGTTCTAGTGGCCGTCGACGCCGACTTCCACGGTGCCGCGGTCGTGCCCCGGTAGTTTCGGCGGGTGCCGTACCCGACCGACATCACCGACGCCCACGGCGGCCACGACTACGTGCGCCAGCCGGTGGAGTCCGGCATGGCGCTGCTGCACCGGGCGTCCGGGGTCCGGGGGTCGCTCAAGAAGTTCACCGGTGAGCTGGTCGTGCTGAAGGACCGCAAGGGCGGAGAGCACACGTTCCGCAACGAGCCAGGTGCGTTCGCCTACCTGGGGGAGACCGTGACGCTCGTGCGGGCCGGGTCGGCCCCGAAGCCGGCCGGGACACGACGATCGGCGTCCGGCGCGGTCGTGGCCGAGCAGCAGCAGGCCCGCGTGGCCCGGGCGGCCCGCCTGTGGGTCGAGGGCGACCACGACGCGCGACTGGTCGAGCGGGTCTGGGGCGACGAGCTCCGCGAGCTCGGGATCGTGGTCGAGCCCCTCGGCGGCGTGGACGACCTGGCGGCAGAGGTGCGGCGGTTCGGCCCCGGTCCCGGTCGTGAGCTGGTAGTCCTGGTCGACCACCTGGTGCCGGGCACCAAGGAGTCGCGGCTCGCCGCCTCGGTCGACGGCCCGCACGTGACCGTCGTCGGGCATCCGTACGTGGACATCTGGCAGTGCGTGCGGACCAAGTCCGTCGGGATCGACGTATGGCCCGAGGTCCCGATGGGCGAGGACTGGAAGACCGGCATCTGCAGGCGGCTCGGTTGGGGCACGCCGGTCGACGGCTGGCGCCACGTGCTGTCCTCGGTCCGGACCTTTGCCGACCTCGACCCGGCACTCTGCCGCGCGGTCGAGCAGGCGATCGACCTGCTGGTCACCGACGACGACCTGACCGCCGACGACACAGGAGCCGGCGCATGACGACCGTGGCGGACCTGCTCTACGGGCGCCTGGCCGAGCTGGGCGTCGGCCGCGTCTTCGGCCCGGCCGACGAGGTCGACGCCGAGGCCTGTGGGCGCCACGGGATCCGTGCGGTGCCGGTCGACGACGCCGACCTGGCATGCCTGCTGGCCGACGCCGACGGTCGCATCGGCCAGCCCGACGGCCGCGGCCGGCTCGGCGCGGCGATGGTCCGGGGCCAGGTGCTGCACCTGTCGTCCGCGCCAGGCGGCACGGCGCCGTTGCAGACAGTGGGCTCGGTCGAGGACCTGGTCGACGTGCTCGCCGTCGTGCCGGGCATCAAGCTGCCGGCCGCGAGCGCGCTGCACCTCGACCTGGACCTGGGTGCGCCGGTGGGGGGCGAGGTGCTGCCGTCGCTCGACGACGACCGGGTCCCTGTCCTCCTGCTGGACCCGTCGCTGGCCTCGCTGCGACTTGTGGTGGTCGCCGGTCCGGGTGTCGTCCGTGCAGGAGCGCTCGAGGGTCTGCGGTCGCTGGTGCGCACCGCCGGGATCGGCGTCGTGAACTCGTGGGGGGCCAAGGGGGTCGAACGGTGGGACAGCCCGTTCCACTTCGGCACCGCCGGCCTGCAGGCCCGCGACATGGAGCTCGCCGCGGTCCCCGGTGCCGAGGTGGTGGTCGCCTCGGGCCTCGACGGCGACGAGCTCGGGGTCGCGGCGCTCGGGAACCCGGTCGTCCAAGAGGTCGCGCCCGGTCAGCTCGCCGCGCTGTGCCAACGGTGGACGGCGGCCCGTACCCCTCCGGCCGAGCGCCCGGCGCTCTACGCCGACCTGGCTGAGCTCGTCGGCCCCCTCTACGAGTCGGACTCGGTGCCGCTCACCCCGGCGCGCGCCGCGCTGCACCTGTCGGGCGCGCTGCCGGACGGTGGCGTGGCCGTCGCCGACCCGGGCCCGGCCGGGCTCTGGCTGGCCCGGACCTTCCCGACCTCGTTCCCGGGCAGCGTCTGCGTCCCGGCGACCGTCGTGCCCGGGTTCGCCGCTGCCGCAGCGCTCGTGTGCTCGCTCGAGGGACGCGGCTGCCTGGCGGTGTCCGGCCCGGGTGCTCCTGGTTGGGGCGACGGGCCCGACCCGGGCACCGAGGGCGTCGCCGACCTGGCCCGGTCGCTCGGGGTGGGCCTGGCGCTCCAGGTGTGGGGGAGCGAGGGGCGGCTCTCGACGTTCGAGGACCACGTCGCGATGCTCCGGGCGCACCTGGAGGTCGCAGAGGGTGCGACCGGGGTCCGGCTCGACCCGGTGCCGGTCGACCTGTCAGTGACCGCGTCCCTTGTGGAGGTGGCCGGTCCGGTGGTGGCATGGGGAGGTCGCTATGTCTGACCTCACCGACGACACGCTCACCGAGTCCCAGGCCGCCCGCCGCGGCCGGATCCTCGACGCCGCACTCGAACTCTCGGCCGAGGGTGGGTTCGACGCCGTCCAGATGCGTGAGGTGGCAGCCCGCGCCGATGTCGCGCTCGGGACGCTCTACCGCTACTTCCCGTCCAAGGAGAACCTGCTGCTGTCGGTAATGGGCGTGCAGGTAGAGGGACTTGCCGACCGCCTGGCCCTCCGGCCCCCCGAGGGGACCGACCCGGTCGAGCGGGTCGTCGACGTGCTGGGCCGCGCCAACCGTGCACTCCAGCGCCAGCCTGACGTCACGGTCGCCATGATCCGGGCGCTGGTGTCCGGCGGTGCCGACCTGGCCCCGGTCGTCTCGGCGAACCGCGACGGCATGCGGCGCATCATCAGCGACGCCCTCGGCACCGATGCTGCGGCCGACGCCGACCTGGACCTGGCGGTCGACCTCCTCAACGACGTCTGGCTGGCCGCGCTGGTTGCGTGGATCGCCGGGTCGCAGCCCGCCGAGTCGGTGATGCCCAAGCTGGAAGCGGCCGCCCGGGCCCTGCTGGGCTGACAGCTCAGCGTCGGGGTCGCAGGTTGACCACCTGTGCGCCGCCGCCCCCGCCAACCTTCACGCCGGTGCCGCCGACGCTGCGGGCCGAGCACCCTAACGTCGCCGCCTCGAGCTGGTCGGCCCGGACCACCGGCCCGATGAGCGAGCCACGGACGCCGGCGACGAGCGCGTCGAGCGCCGTGCGTGACGGCGCCCGGCCAGCGGCCAGGTCGCGCCGGACCTGCTCGGTGGTCGCCCGCACTGCGGCGTCGTCGGACAGTCGGGCGTGCACGACCACGCGGTCGACGGTCCCCGCCGTCGAGGTCGACCGGAGCTCGAGCCGCACCGGGCGACTGCCGTCTCCGGTGCGGTCCAGTGGGAGGTCCAGCCGAACCCAGCTGGCGGTGCCGACCCGGCGGGAGGACAGACCGGCGGCCGTCAGGAAGCCGGCCTGGAGCGAGCCGGCAGCCTCGTCGCTGGCCTCGACGACCAGCGAGGACCGTCCGCCGGTGGCCGTGG
>CAJANQ010000361.1 GCA_903941145.1 uncultured Actinomycetes bacterium | reverse complement strand
CACCTCGTCGGCGTCGTCGGTGTGGGCCAGCGCACGGGCGGCGACGCTGCCGACGCCGCCACCTCCGCCAAGGACTACGACCTTGCCTGCCATCTCTCTACCGTCCTGTCCTGTGGCGGTCCCGCCTGCGGGACCGGTGTTCGTGGCTGCCCTGACTCAGTCGGGCAGGGCCATGTGGTGGTCCATCATGTCGGCCATGATCATGTTGATGAACTCCTCGGCCTCGGACGTGAAGCCGCCGGGGACGCTGCCGTAGACGGCGCCGGACTCGGCCGCCTGGCCGGCATGGTCCTTGGCGTACTGCACGGCCTCGGCCAGGTCGTCGGTGAACCGCTCCGCCACGCCGGGCTGGGTCTGCGGACGGGTCACGGCCATGTGGATGGAGTCCGGGTACTGCTGGCCGTTGAACCGCCAACCCTTGGTCTTCATCGAGTCGTTCACCAGGTAGATGTCGAGCTCGTCGGACGTGAACGAGAAGCAGAACGTGGGGTTGCCCATGATCCGCAGCTCGGGGTGCGACGCGATCGCGGCCTTCATCTTGTCGGCCGTCGAGAAGATCTCCCTGGCGTAGTTCATGTACCCGCCACGGCCGTTCTTGACCATGGACGCCCACGTGGCGGCCATCAGGCCGACCGAGCGGGAGCCGTCGACGCTGGGCGAGCAGTACTTGCCGCCCGTCCACTCCGGCATGAAGAAGTACTGGGAGTTCCGGAGCTCCTTGGAGCGGAACAGCACGACCGAGCTGCCCTTGAGCGCGTAGCCGTACTTGTGGGTGTCGGCCGAGATGCTGGTGACCCCGGGCAGGCGGAAGTCGAAGAGCGGGATGTCGTAGCCCAGCTCCTGGCCCCACGGCAGGATGAACCCGCCCAGACAGCCGTCGACGTGCAGACCGACTCCGCGCTCGACCGCCAGCGCCGAGAGCTCCGGCATGGGGTCGACCGTGCCGTACCCGTAGTTGCACGCCGAGCCGATGATGGCGATGGTGTCGTCGTCGATGAGGTCGGCCACGGCGGCCACGTCGACCTGGGTGGTCTCCGGGTCGACCGGGGCGATGCGCACGTCGATGTCGAACAGGTGGCACGACTTGGAGAACGCCGGGTGGGCCGTCTCGGGCTTGATGACGTTGAACCGGCGGTCGCCCTTCGTCTGCCGGGCGAGCTCGCGGTAGGCGAGCATGGCGTGCATGATGCTGCCGGTGCCGCCGGAGGTGATCAGGCCGCACGGCTCGCTGTCGGTCACGGCCTCGCCGTGGAGCATGTCGAGCGTCATGGCGATGATCTCGCCCTCGAACCTGGTGGCGCTCGGCACGATGTCGCGCTGCAGCGCGTTCTCGTGGGCGAACATCCCGAACACGTCGGTCAGGAAGGCGTAGTGCTCGTGGTCGCCGCAGTACATCGATCCGGAGACCTGTCCGCCCTCCCAGTAGCCGTTCTCCTCGTCCGCGATGCCGCGGAGCTCGGCCGCGATCTCCTCGGGCGAGCGGCCCGACTCCGGCATGCGCCGGTTCACGGGGAATCGTTCGGCATAGGGGTAGTAGCTCATGGTCCCTCTTCGCGTCCCTGTCTGCGGCCCCGCAGACGCTCTCAGGATGGCAGCAGGGGGGCGCCCGGCGCCAAGCCGGGAGCAGGTCGCACCACCCTCTGGCCGGTGTGGGGACCCGGGCCCTGGACGGCGGCGACCGGCGTCAGCTGGTCATGCCGCCGAGGCCCACGAGGGCCCGGGCGTGCTCGAGCTCGCCGAGGTGGCGGATGCCGTGCTGGTAGATCCAGCACTCGGCCGCGTCGAGGACCGTGATCTGCTCGTCGCGGACCACGCGGTGGATGTAGGCCTGGCGGGCGCTGTCGGGGAACATCCCGCCGAACATCACCTCGGTCAGGCGGTCCGGGTCCAGCTCGTCGAGGAAGGTCTCGGTCCGCTCGAACACGGTGTACGTGTACTCCACGAACGCCGGGTAGTCGCCGATCCGCTGGAGCTCCATCTCTGCGACCGTGGTCTCCTTGCCGATGTCGTCCACCACGATGCCGGTGCGCTCGGCCCAGCCGCCGGTGGTCCACAGCATCCCCTGCTCGCCGATGATGGCGACGGCGAAGTCCTCCATGCGGGGCATGTGGTTGACGGTGAACGCGATGGGCAGGACGCCCTCGCGCTCGAAGTGGTTGACGTGCTCTGCGTCCATGGTGACGAGCGCCTCGATCCACAGCGCGTGCATGCCACGCACCCGGCGCTGGAGTGAGTCGAGCGCGACCGACCCCTGGGAGCCAGGGCGCGGGCCGGGGGAGTGGGCGGGGCGCCAGCCGTTCTCGGGAACGGCGGTCTGGACGGTGGAGGGGTGCGGGGCGTCGGCCATGGGGTGAGCCTAGGTGGGTCATTCCCGGTCGACGCAGCGCCTGCCCCCTAGATTCGGTCCATGCGTATGTCACTCCGCCGTTCTGTCCTGCTGGTCCCGACGATCGCGGTCGCCGCCCTGGCGCTCGCCGGCTGCACCAAGGACGTGAACCCGCCCCCGACGACGCTCGCGCTCGGCGAGAGCGCCGAGACGGTGACCGTCGAGATGACGTCGCCCGGCAAGACCACCTACAAGGTCGGCCCGGACGGCGACTTCGAGTACGGGCAGAACAAGCTCGAGGGCAAGGCCACGGTGCTGGGCCAGCCGGCCACGGTCGAGATCCTCGGCAACGTCGAGTACCTGGAGGGCTCCGGCCCGTTCTACGGGTTCCTCTCCGTGAAGTGGGACGACGGTTCGATCCTCGGGTTCAACCTGCAGGGCGGGGCGACCGCTCAGCCCAACGGCGGCACGGGCCTGAAGGCCACCGCCCGCTTCCTGGGCGGCTCCGGACAGTTCGTGGACGCCACGGCCGCTGCCCGGTTCGTCGGTGGCCGTGACGGTGCAGTCGGTTCCCCGATCATCATCAGACTCACGATCGACGTGAAGAAGAAGGGTGGCTCGTCGTCGACCTCGACGACGGCGAAGGCCACGACGACCACGGCGGCCCCGGCCTCGTCCTCCACGACGGCAGCTCCGTCGTCGACGACGACCACGACCGAGGCGCCGACCACCACCGAGGCGCCGACGACCACCGACGCCCCCACTACGACCGCCGGCTGACCTGCGTCGGCTGTTCTGGCACAGGGAAGAGGGCCGACCCTTCGGTCGGCCCTCTGTGCCCCGCACGTCGCCCCGGGGACTTGCCGGGCGGTGCCCGGACTCAGACGGTCAGTGGGTGAACACCCGGACGTAGTCGACCTCGAAGGTCTCGTTGCCGGACCACCGACGGATGCCGGTGGTGGTGCAGCCACCCGGGTAGGTACCCGAGATCGAGCACCGGCTCAGCAGTGACAGCTCGCCGAGGGCGCCGTCCGGGTCGCCGACCCAGTTGCCGCCGACCGCCTGGTTGACGGCGATGTCGAACATGGCGTCCGGGTTGCCGTTGGAGGCCCAGCCGGGGTTCGTGTCGATGTACGAGCCGGTAGCTACGCCGTCCATGTAGAAGGTGAGCCGCTGACCGGTGCTGACGGCCTCGATGGCGACGCCGAACGTGTGCCAGCCGGGGGTGGCCGTCGGTGCCTCGAAGGCCGAGACCTTCTTGAACACGTTGGACACGCCGTCGAGGTGGACGGTCTGCGTGACCTTGCCGGGGACCTGGGAGTGGAAGTACTCCATGACGTCGACCTCGGCGGTGGAGGAGCCGTTCGAGTGGCGGAGCCAGAACGCCGGCCAGATGCCTTGGGCGTGGGGCAGGCGGGCCCGCATCTCGAAGTAGGCCTCACGGGGGTAGTAGCGGCCGGCCTCACGGGAGCCCAGGAAGGCTGACGTGTAGTTCATGACCTTGCCGTCGCCGCATGTCACGGTCTCCTTGCGGGAGACGATCCGCAGCGAGCCGCCCGAGACCGACACGTTGTTCGGCGAGTTGCACTCGAGCTCCTTGTTTCCGGAGCCGTAGGTGTTGAAGTACGGGCTCCAGCGAGAGGTGTCGAGGGCCGCACCGCTGAACTCGTCGGACCAGCGGAGGGTCCGGAAGTTCGTCGGGCCGACGGGGACCGCACCGGCAGGGACCGTGGTGGTCGTCGTCGGCGGGACGGTGGTCGTCGTGGTCGGTGGCACCGTCGTGGTGGTGGTCGGCGGGACAGTGGTGGTGGTCGGGGGGACTGTGGTCGTGGGTGCAACCGTGGTCGTGGGGGCGACCGTGGTGGGCGGCACGGTGGTGGTCGTGGTCGCCGTCACCTGGCCGACAAGCCTGGCCGAGAACGACGAGTCCGGGTCCTTCGTGTAGTCCTGGCGGAGCTCGACGGCGAGCACGTTCGTGCCCGTCCGAAGCGCCGATGCCGGGACGGTGAAGGTGCGGACGGCGCTCTCTGCGCTGCCAACCCTGGGGACGACCGGGTAGCCGTTGGCGGCGACGTTGTCGTTCACCACTCTGGTGCCGTTCAGGAACACGTAGGCCGAGTCGTCGGCGACGAGGCCGAGGCTCAGCGATGTCACCTTCGTGGCGTCCGCAACGGTGAACGCGCGGCGGAACCAGTCGATGCGGTGCGCCGGGCTCAGGCGGTTGATCCTGGTGCGCTCGTCGCCGTCGCCGGCTCCAAGGTGTGCTGCGCCGGACTTCCAGGCGGTGTCCTTGTAGCTGACGGTCGCCCAGGTGCTGGCCGGCGCGGTGCCGGAGTCGACGTAGCGCCAGGTGGCGGTGGTGTCGACGAAGGTCGTGGCGGTGGTCGCGGCCTGTGCGCTGGGTGCGACGCAGGCGGCGGAAATGATGAGCGCGGCTGCGGCAATGACGAGCGTGCCGAGCGCTCGAGGCCGGCCGCGACGCACGCCGTCAGACGGCGGTGAGGTTCGGGGGGCGGGTGTACGCATGAGAGGGGTCCTCCAGATTCGGACCGCGTCGAAGCAGGGTGTCCGCATGACGCGGTGCGGTTGGTCCTGTGCCGGAACCCGCCCCGTTCTTGGGTCCGGCAATACCGGTTCGCCGGTACGAGGAGGTTCTCGGCGCGCGGGGGTGTCGGACTTGAGGGGTGGTGACGACGGCCACCGGAGAGTGCCGGGACCGGGCTGCAGCGCGTGGTCTGGGGTGACCGGGACTCAGCCGTCGGCCATGAGGGCGCCCATGGCGGTGCACACCTCGGTGGCCATGTCCATGCCGCCGGGCAGGATCCCCATGCCGAAGAACCCGTGGACCATGTCGTCGTAGCAGCGGTACTGCACCGGCACGCCGGCCTTGAGCAGGGCGTCGGCGTATGCGCGGCCGTCGTCTCGGAGCGGGTCGAACCCGGCGGTGAACACCGCGGCCGGCGCGAGCCCCGACAGGTCCTCGGCCAGTGCGGGCGCCGCGAGCGGCGAGTCCCAGTCGGCCACGTCCGGCAGGTACTGCGACCGGAACCACTCCATGCCGGCCCGGGTCAGCATGAACCCCTCGCCGAACAGGTCGTGGGAGGGCGCCGTGAAGTGCGTCTCGGTGGCCGGGTAGACGAGGCACTGCGCGACGGGGGCAGGGACCTCGGCGTCTCGGGTCACGAGCGCCACTACCGCAGCCAGGTTGCCGCCGGCGCTGTCGCCCATGACGCCAACCTTCCCCGGCTCCACGCCCAGGTCGTCGGCGTGCTCGTGGATCCACCGGTAGGCGGCGAGCGAGTCGTCGACCGCAGCGGGGAAGGGGTGCTCTGGGGCAAGGCGGTAGTCGACCGCCACGACGACGCAGCCGGTCTCGTCCGCGAGCAGGCGGCAGGACCCGTCGTGCGAGTCCAGGTCGCCGGTCACCCAGCCACCGCCGTGCAGGTACATGACCGTGCGCGGCCGCGGTGCGGAGCCGAACTTCCGGTAGATGCGGACGGGGATCTCGCCGGCGGGGCCGGGGATGCGCCGGTCGACGACGTGGATGCCGGTGCGGACGGGCATGCCGATGGCCGAGGCGTCGGCGAGCTGCTTGCGCCGGGCGGCCACGTCGAACTGGTCACCGGTGAGCCTGAGCTTCTGGCCGACGGCGACGATGGTCTGCACCTGCAGGTTGAGGGCACGGCCGTCCTTGACCACGGGCGGACCGGCGATCTTGCGGAGCACGGGCTCGGGCAGTGCCAGCAGACGGCGCACGACGCGCGTCGGGACGGACGCCTGCTCACGGGGGGCCATGGGAGCTACTTCCGCTCGACGGTGACGGTCACGGTGCTCGCGCCGGCGTCGGCCTCGACCGTGAGGCGGCCGGAGTCGGCGGCCGACGTGACCTGCCCGCCGGTCACCGTGGCGGTGTAGCCGTTCGGGTAGGCCCGTGCGGCCAGGGCCAGGACGGTCGGCGAGGTCAGCGAGTGGTCCGGCGTGTACCGGAACGTGGTGCGGCCCGTGGCCGGGTCGAACCGCAGGTACTCGGGCGTGCCGGCGGTGGCCTGCGGGTAGGTCCGCTGGAGGTGCACCTCGACCTCGTCCGCGTAGGTCCCGATCGACCAGTGCAGCCAGGACACGAGCTGCTCGTCGGCCAGCCGGCCCGGCACGGTGGCGTTGTACGGGTTGCCCGACGCGCCGAACTCGGTGAGGAACCGCGGTGCGTCCCACCCGGCGGCGAGTGCGCCCGCGTTGTCGAACGCCCGGCGGAAGTTCGAGTCGCACCAGACGATCGTGCCCGGCGGGACCGGCTCGACGCGGCCGCCGTCGGTCTCGTGGCAGTAGGCGTGGAACGACAGGCCGACGGCGGGGCCGTTAGGGCCCGGGGTCACACCGTCGACGTTCATCTGGGGCAGCGCGTACATGGTGGCGAGCGACTGGGCCTCCCACCACACCGGCATGGTCGGGGCGACGGCGCGCACGGCGTTGGTGAGCTCGGTCGACCGGGCCGTGACCAGACCGTCGAGCTCCAGGCAGCCACCGGCCACGCAGCTCACGTACGGCGTGCCGGGGAACGGCTCGTTGAGCAGCTCGATGCCCACGACGTTGGCGGCGTCCTTCATGCGGTCGGCGAGCGCCTGCACGCCGACGCCGTAGGCGTCGACCATGCCCAGGCCGGGGGCGACCGGCTCGTTGTTCCAGAAGGCGTCCCACTGCCGCAGCGACTTGGCGCTCGTGTAGCCGGCGGCCCAGCCGATGACCTCGAAGCCCGGGGCGGGTGCCTCGGAGAGGTTGACCGCGTCGGCGGGCGTGGCCCAGGACGGCATGCCCCAGAACACGTCCTGGTGCAGGTCGAGCAGGACCCAGATGCCGGCGGCCTCGAGGTCGGCGACGGTCTGTGCCACCTGCTCCAGGTAGGCGGAGTCGACGCCGCCGGGGGTGGGCATGAGGGCGGCGGGCCACACGCCGAGGCGCACCGCGTTGTAGCCGCGGCGCACGAGCTCGTCGACGGGCAGGCCGGCCAGCTTGCCGTCGGTCACCGAGTAGAGGAACGGCGCCGACTTCTGGACGGCGTTGGTGCCACGGAGCTGGACCACCCGGCCGTCGGTGTCGACCAGGTCGCGGCCCCGGACCCGGAGCGGGCCGCGCAGCTCGTTCGGGGCGTCGGTGACGGCAGACGGGCCGCTCGCCGCCGGGAAGGTGACGATCGGCTCGCTCGGCGGCGTGCACGCAGCCACCAGGCCGCCCACCAGAAGGGCCACGGCCAGTGCCGCGCCAGTACGGACCTGTTGCAACTTGTTCCCCCGCATGCGGCGAGGGTAGCGATTTTCGGGCCCTCCGACTAGCGCGGAGCCGATGTGGAGGGTGACTAGGCGGGCCGGCGCTCGTTGAGGGCGGTGACGTTGTCCCGCACGACCTTGATGACGGTCTCGCCGTCCAGGCCGCCCAGCTCCTCGAGGTAGTCGAGCGGCCGGGGCATGCCCTCGATGTGGGGCCAGTCGGACCCGAAGATCACCCGGTCGGCGCCCATGACGTCGAGCACCTCGTGCACGTCGTCCTCCCAGAACGGGTTGATCCAGATGTGGCGCTTGAAGGTCTCGACCGGGTCCTCGGCGAACCAGCCGCCGAGCTTGTGGCCCAGGGCGTCGAGGCGGTGCATCAGCGAGCGCAGGAACCCTGAGCCGTTCTCGACCGACGCGACGCGCAGGTTGGGGAACCGGGCGAACAGCTGGTCGCACACCAGCGAGGCCAGGAAGTCCTCGGCCGGGCGCTCGAGCATGAGCATGCGGATGGGCTGCGGGATGCCGTTCTTGAAGTTGGCCGTGAAGCCCTCGTCGGCGTACCCGTTGGTGGTGTACCCGGCGTCGCCCGCGTGCACGACGAGCGTGATCCCGGACTCGTTGAGGCGGGCCCAGAACTTGTCGAACGACGGGTGGGCCGGCGGCAGCGCGCCGTCCTTGGTAGTCGGCGCGGAGGGGCGCATGACCACGGTGCGGGCGCCCCGGTCGATCGCCCACTCCAGCTCCTCGCACGCCCAGTCGACGTCGGCGAGCGACAGGTACGGCCCGGCGAAGATGCGGTCCTGGTAGTCGAAGCCCCAGTCCTCCTCGAGCCAGCGGTTGAAGGCCCGGAAGGTCACGCAGACGGCCTCGGGGTCGTCCTTCAGGAGCGCCTCGTAGACCATCCCGAGCGTGGGGAACAGCCAGACCTTGTCCAGGCCGTGGTCGTCCATCGTCGCCAGCCGGGTGTCACGGTCGCGGTAGGCGGGGTCGATCCGGTCGCGGGCCCGCAGCAGCTCGATGGGGTCGTCGCCGTTGGGGTTGCCGCGGAAGTAGTCGCGCAGCACGCCCGGCTTGGCCACCGGGTCGAACGTCGGGTTCACCACGGCGCGGGAGACCCTGCCGCCGACCACGTGGTACTTGCGGCCGTCGATCTCGGACCACTGGACGGTGCGCGGCCCCCAGGCCGGGTCCAGGTGGCGGGTGAAGGCGTCGAGCGCCTCGTAGTAGTGGTTGTCGGCGTCGAACGGACGCTGGCCCGCCTCGGTGGGCACGGTCACGGCGGGGCGGTCGGCCAGGTCGGTCATGGCAGGGTCCTACTTGTAGAAGGCCGGGCTCGACGCGTCGGCCGGCACGGACTCGAGGGGGAGGGTGAGCTCGTCGACCGTCGGGCCGAACTCGTCGGCCAGCGGGGCCAGGGCGGGCAGGTCCAGGTCGTAGACCTTGGCCACGGTCTCGCCGAGGAGCAGACGCAGGTCGGCCTCGGACCAGTCGT
>CAJANQ010000360.1 GCA_903941145.1 uncultured Actinomycetes bacterium | reverse complement strand
GTCGACCCTCGAGCGGCCCCGTTTCCTGAAATCGGCGATGTCGACATTCTCCGGAGTGGCTTCCCAATTCGGCGGCGTGCCTTTGGCTTTCGCGTTCGTGGCTTCCATCGGTTCGGCCGGCCTACTCACCAGCCTGCTCGCCAAGATCGGGATCGACCTGTACGGCACCGGGTTCAGCCTGCTGAGCTTTTCCGGGCTGGTGATTGTCTACCTGTACTTCCAAATCCCGCTGATGCTGATCATCATGACCCCGGCTGTCGAGGGGCTGCGCCGATCGTGGCGAGAGGCCGCCGACGGCCTCGGGGCGAGCACCTTTCAGTACTGGGCCCGGGTGGGAATTCCGCTACTGACGCCCGCGTTCATCGGCGGGGTAGTGCTGCTGTTCGCCAACGCGTTCGCGGCGTACGCGACCGCGCAGGTCCTCACGTCGGGTTCGGTGAACCTGGTGCCCATCCAGATCGGGTTCTTCGTGCAGGGCAACGTCTTCGCCGGCCAGAGTCAGGTCGGCTACGCCCTGGCCCTGGGGATGATCGTGGTGGTTTCCATCGCACTGGCGATCAACATCGTCCTGCAGCGCCGGGTGGCGCGGTGGGCATCGTGAGCGACCCCCGCCGCCGCGGCGTCCCGATCGGACGCTGGGCCGTGGTTATCGGCTGCGTGGCGTTTTTCGCCGCGCCCCTGATCGCACTGGCACTGTTCAGCTTCACCGGCAAGGCCGGATGGACCGCTGACGCCTACACCGCGATCGCGAAGGATCCGCAGTTCTGGAAGTCGGTCGGGCTTAGCCTCACGCTGGCGGCGGCCACAACCGTGCTCTCGTTGCTGCTGATGGTGCCCACCGTGCTCTGGGTGCACATGCGCGCGCCGCAGTACCGCTCCCTGGTGGAGGCCATCACCCTGCTGGTGTTCGCGGTGCCGCCAATCACCCTGGTGATCGGTGCCACCGGTCTGCTGCTCGGACTAGCCCCCGCCCTGCTGGGGACGCCCCTGGTCCTGGTGCCGTTCTACATCGTGCTCAGTTTCGCCTTCACGTACCGCGCCCTGGATACCGGAGTCAAAGCCCTGGACCTGGCCACCCTGACCGACGCCGCGCAGAGCCTCGGGGCTGGACCGGTGATGACGATCACCCGCGTCATCCTGCCCAATCTGCGCACGGCCATTCTCGGGGCCGCCTTCCTGACCATCACCGTCGTCCTGGGCGAGTACGTGCTGTCCTCACTGTTCCTGTACAACACGCTGCCGGTCTACATGGCCGACGTAGGCACCACCCAAGCCCAGGGCGCGGCGGCCCTCGCGCTGATCACCGTTCTGTTCACCTGGTTGCTCCTCATCGGCGTTTCCGTCATCACGCGGCGACTCGGTGGCGGGCGCGTCGCCACCACAATCGCGGGAGTTTGATCGATGACCACCGTACGAGTTGAGAAAATCCGCAAGACCTACGGCGACTTCGTCGCTCTTGAGGGGCTGACCCTGGATATGGCCGAGGGCGAGTTCGTCAGCTTCCTCGGCCCCAGCGGGTGCGGTAAGACCACGGCGCTGAGGATCGTCGCCGGCTTCGAGTTCGCCGACAGTGGGTCGGTTCTCATCGACGGCGATGAGATCGGCCCGGTTCCCCCGAACCGCCGCAACATGGGCATGGTGTTCCAGAACTACAGCCTGTTCCCGAACATGACCGCTGCCGACAACGTGGCGTTCGGCCTTCGGGTGCGCAAACAGCCCGCCGAGAAAGTCCGTCGGCGGGCCACCGAGATGCTCGAACTCGTCGGGCTGTCCGGGAAGGAGGGGAACTTTCCGCACCAAATGTCGGGTGGTCAGCAGCAGCGGGTGGCCCTGGCCCGCGCCCTGGTCAACATGCCAAAGGCGCTGCTCCTCGACGAGCCGCTCGGCGCGCTGGACCTCAAGCTCCGCCAGGTCATGCAGCTCGAGCTCAAGCGCATCCAGCGCGAGGTCGGGATCACGTTCATCTTCGTGACCCACGACCAGGAAGAGGCGCTCACGATGTCGGACCGCATCGCGGTCATGACGCAGGGTCGCACCGACCAGATCGGCACCCCGACCGAGATCTACCACCGGCCCGCCACGGCGTTCGTGGCCGGGTTCATCGGCACCGCCAACCTGCTCCCCGTCACCGTGCGGGGCCAGGAGGGCGACCAGGTGACCGTCGACGGTCCGGGTGGCCGCTACTTCGCCCGGGCCGAGGGCCGCACCTACCAGGTGGGCAGCTCGGTCACCCTCATGGTCCGGCCCGAGCGGCTGGTCCCGTCCGGCGCCCCGCTCCACGGCGCGGCGGGCGGCTCGATCGAGGCCACCGTCACCAGCCTGGTCTTCCAGGGTCCGGTGGTCCGCTGCCAGGTCCAGACCGCGGCCGGGGTGGACCTGGTCGCGCACCTTGGCCCGGAGGACGACCCGTCGTCGCTCTCGGTGGGCTCGCCGGTGCGCATGACGTGGTCGATCGACGGGGCCTACCTGGTCCCCGAGGCCCTCGACTCCGGGCTTGCCGGTGTCACCCAGATGGAGGACGACGAGACCGGCGCGTGAGCGGCGGCCGTCCGACGAAAGGAAAAGACAGATGACCAACCGAGTTTCACGACGCAGGTTCATGACCGGGACCGGCGCTGCCGTCGGCGGCCTGGTCATCGCCCCCGGCATCCTCGCCGCATGCGGCGGCAGCGACTCGTCGAGCGGGGGGTCGTCGGCGGCCGACGTCTACTTCGACAACTGGACGCTCTACATCGACAAGCCGGGCGACAAGCTCTACGGCAAGGGCGGCACGCTGGACGAGTTCCAGAAGTCCTCGGGCAAGAAGATCAAGTACGTCGAGGGCTACAACGACAACAACGAGTACTTCGCCAAGGTGCAGCCGCTGCTGAGCGCGGGCAAGCCGATCGCCCCGAACCTCATCGCCCCGACCTTCTGGATGGCGGGCCGCTACATCACCCTGGGCTGGGCCGAGAAGCTGCCGCTCTCCAAGGTCCCCAACGCCAAGAACCTCCTGACCACGCTGCAGAAGCCGCCGTCGGACCCGACTGGCGAGTACACGCTGCCGTGGCAGTCGGGCATGGCCGGCATCGCCTACAACCAGAAGGTCACCGGCCGCCCGATCACCAAGGTCGACGACCTGTGGGACCCGGCGTTCAAGGGCAAGATCGGCATGCTCACCGAGATGCGCGACACCATCGGCCTGATCGCCATGGCCCAGGGCATCGACCTCGACAAGCCCACCTACGACAAGTTCGTCCCGGCGTTCGACAAGCTGCAGGAAGAGGTCGACAAGGGCCAGATCCGTGCGTTCACCGGCAACGACTACGTCGAAGGTCTCGAGCAGGGGAACTTCGCGGCGTGCATCGGCTGGTCCGGCGACGTCGTGCAGCTCTCCAAGTCCAACCCGGACATCAAGTTCGTCATCCCCGAGTCGGGCGGCACACTCTGGTTCGACACGATGCTCGTGCCCAAGGGCGCGCAGAACACCGACTCGGTGGCCGAGTGGATGAACTACGTCTACGACCCGGTGAACGCGGCCCGGATCACCGCCACGGTGCAGTACATCTCGCCGGTCCAGGGCGTGCAGGACGAGCTGAAGAAGATGGGCGGCGAGGCCGCCGCCCTCGCCGACAGCCAGCTCCTGTTCCCGGATGCGACGACGCTTGCGAACCTGCAGTCCTGGGGCAACCTCGACGAGGCCGAGGAGCAGAAGTTCGACGAGCGGTTCGCGGAGATCTCGGGCGCCTGACCCGACCTTCGCTTACCAGGACGACTGCAGGACCGATGGCTGCCGACGACGACACGAAGGGGCTCCGCAAAGGCCGCTTCGCGCCGTACGGGCTGCTGAGCCCGGGCGTCATCTGGCTCCTGCTGTTCTTCCTGGTCCCGGTGGCGATCCTGTTCAAGGCGTCGCTGTCGACCAAGCCGAGCCGCTTTGCCACACCGACCTTCGACTGGGCGTGGGGGAACTACTCCTCGGCGTTCTCCCAGTACGGGTCGGTGTTCGTCCGGTCGTTCGTCTACGCCGGTACCGCCACGGTGCTGGCGATCCTGATCGGCTACCCGCTGGCCTACTGGATCGCCACTCGCGGCGGCCGGTGGAAGAACTTGCTCATCGGCCTGGTGGTCGTGCCGTTCTTCACGTCGTACCTGATCCGGACCATCGCCTGGTCGTCGATCCTGGCCGACGAGAACCCGCTGGTCACCACGCTGCAGCAGGTGTTCGGGAGCGACTTCCGGATCCTGGCCACGCCGTGGGCGGTCATCGGCGGGCTCACCTACAACTTCATGTCGTTCATGATCCTGCCCATCTACGTGAGCCTGGAGAAGATCGACTTCCGCCTGACCGAGGCGGCCGCCGACCTGGGCTCCACCACGTGGGGCGCCTTCCGCAAGGTGGTGCTGCCGCTGTCGCTGCCCGGCGTGTTCGCCGGCAGCCTGCTCGTGTTCATCCCCGCCGCCGGCGACTACCTGAACGCCCGCTACCTGGGTTCGCCCAAGACGTCGATGATCGGCACGGTCGTCCAGAACAAGTTCCTGGTGCAGTTCGACTACCCGCAGGCCGCCGCGCTGTCCATCGTGCTGATGGTCATCATCACCGCGATGGTGCTCGTCTACTCGAAGTTCCTGGGCACCGAGGGGCTGGCGGTATGAGGTTCGTCGTGGCCGTGGACGGGTGCGCCCGATGATGGCGGAGGGGGCGGCGCCCCCGGTCTTCGTCGAGGCCGAACCGGGCCGTCGTGGCCGCCGCGGCTCGGACAAGTCCGTGCGGGCCGGGTCGCCATGGGGCCGGCGTCTGCTCGCGGGGTTCGCGGTCTGCGTCTACATCTACCTGTTCCTGCCGCTCATCAACATCGTCGTCTTCACGTTCAACGCGCCCAAGGGCCGCTACAACCTGTCGTGGGACGGCTTCACCCTGGACAACTGGCTCAACCCGTTCGCCGACAAGGAGCTCACCGACGCGTTCGGCCGCTCGCTGCAGGTGGCGGTGCTGTCCGTGACCATCGCCCTAGTCATGGGCTCGCTCATGGCGATCGCCCTGGCCCGCTACCGGTTCACCGGCTCCAAGATCACCGAGATCTTCCTGGTGCTGCCGCTCACCACGCCCGAGATCGTCCTCGGCGCGTCGCTGTACCAGCTGTTCCTGGGCCGCAACGTCACGCTCGGCCGGTCGACCGTCATCATCGCCCACGTCATGTTCTGCGTGTCGTTCGTGGCGCTCACCGTGAAGGCCCGCGTGCGTGGGTTCGACTGGAGCCTCGAGGACGCGGCCATGGACCTTGGCGCCTCGCCGCTGCGCACCTTCTGGAAGGTGACGTTCCCGCTGATCCTCCCGGGGATCATGGCGGCCGCGCTGCTGAGCTTCGCCCTGTCGATGGACGACTACATCATCACGGACTTCACCAAGGGCGAGTTCGCCACGTTCCCGATCCAGGTGAACAACGCGTTCCGTGTGTCGTTCCCGCCGCAGGTGAACGTGCTGGCCACGATCGTGCTCGTGGTCTCGGTGCTGCTGCTGGTGCTCAGCTCGGCCCGCCGCCGCCCCGGCACCGTCTGACCGGGCCATCCCGCCCCCGTCCTCCCTCCGCCCGTCCTCCCTCCGCCGAAATCTGGCCCCTCGTGGCGACCGGCGGTCCGGTTCCGTCCTCGGTTCGCCCCGGAAGGCGTGTCGCAGCGGGGTGGAAGTGTCAGGCACGTGCGAGGCGCAGACACGACCCCCGGCCGGACCCGGCCCCCGACGACCCGCCGCCCGGCCGCGGCGGTCAGCTCGGACGCAGCACGGCCGGCCTCGGTGCGGTTCGCCGAGACGGTGCGCGCCGTCGTGACCGCGGCACGCCGGCGAGGTCTGCGCCCGCCGGTGTTCCGGTCCCCGCCCCGGCTCGATGGGGTGGACCGCACCATCCGCCGTCAGCCCGACGGCGCGGTGGTCATCGCCGTCCGCACCGTCGGCCGGCCGTTCGCCGCGGTCCAGGCCGACGTGGTCGAGGGCGTGGTCGTGGCCAACGAGCTGGGCACGTCGGATGCCGACGTGTTCCGCCGTGCGGCCTGGTCCGCCATCGCCGCCGCCGAGCGACCGGCCGAGTTGGTGGTCGTCGCGGCGCCGGTGCCGGGGGTGCCCGACGCCAGCCCGTGGGACTCGCCAGACCCTGGTCCGACCGCCCCGCCGCCCGAGGGCAGCCCGTCTGCCCCCGGTACCTCTGGCAGCATGGGCGAGTCATCGGTCCGGGTGGCGTAACTGGCAGGCGCAGAGGGCTTAAACCCCTCGGTCCCTCACGGGACGT
Source organism: uncultured Actinomycetes bacterium (assembly GCA_903941145.1). GTDB lineage: Bacteria > Actinomycetota > Acidimicrobiia > Acidimicrobiales > Microtrichaceae > CAJANQ01. The sequence continues at coordinate 505 of CAJANQ010000360.1, read as the reverse complement.
GTGGGTTCGAGTCCCACCCCGGACACTCCGTTCGCGTGTCACACCCCGGATGCAGGATTCGTCCCTGTACCCGGGGAAGGGATGTGCCAATGGTGGAACTGAAGTGGAACGCGGCGACGGTCAAGGTCGCGGCCGACGAGGTGGACCCGGACGCTCCGGCGGTGGTGGTCGACGCCGACGGCGAGCGCCCGTATCCGTCACTGGGCGAGGCGGTGTCGGTGGATCCGGCCCTGGTGGTCACGCCCCACACCGAGGTGGAGCGGGTGGGCGGGCTCCCTGCGGGCGAGGTGCCCGACGAGTCCTTCTTCGAGATGTTCTCGGCCCGCTACGACCCGCTCGCGTGGTCGGGCACCTACTACGACTCGTGCTGGGGAGAGGGCAACTGGGTCGTCCAGGTCGACGGAGAGCAGGTGGCGTTCTTCCTGACCTTGTACGAGCCGGCTGCAGTGCCCGAGCAGCCAGCACCCTCTGGGGAGCTCGTGGTCCTGGAGAACGGCGGCTTCTC
>CAJANQ010000359.1 GCA_903941145.1 uncultured Actinomycetes bacterium | reverse complement strand
TCACCGGGGTCACGATCTGGATCCCGCTGCACGACACCGGCCCGGTCGACGGCCACGACAACGGCATGCTCCAGTTCGTCCCGGGCAGCCACCGGTTCGCCCGCACGGTCCGGGTCGCCGACGTGGACGACTACCCGTTCTCCGGCCATGAGACGGCGATCGTGGAGCGCCACGGCGTCGCCGTCCCCACCACCGCCGGCGAGGCGCTGGTGTTCGACAACCGGGCCATCCACTTCTCGATGCCGAACACGACAAACGAGCCCCGTGTGGTGCTGGCCTTCGGCATGCGGCCACGCAGCTCGGCCGCCGTGCTCGGCCGCCGCACGCCGGCCGGCGACGCGGCGCTCTACGAGCTCCCCGAGGACTTCTTCATCGACGTGCTCCCGGCCGCCCAGCACGAGTGGGTCCCGACCGCCCCGCCGATCGTCGTCGCCCGCCGCACCGAGGAGCGGTGGACCGCCGAGGAGTTCGACCAGATGTGCGCGGCCGTCACCCGGCCACCGCGGGGCCTGGCCTCGGACGAGCACGGCGCGAACCAGTGGGTGGACCCCGGGTCGTTCTGCGCCCTGTGCGGCAACGAGGTCGAGATCGACGCGGAGGACCGGGCCCGCCGCAACAACGCGCAGCTCGTCTGCCCCGACTGCCGTGAGAGGATTCGGTCATGACCGCGCTCCGCCCCAGTCCGTCGTCGGTCGACCGGCGCGTCCTGCTCGACCCGGCCCTCGACGAGCTGCTCCACCGCGACGGGTTCGTGAAGTTCCCCCTCCTCGACGCCGCCACCGTCGGCCGCCTGCGAGACGCCTACGGTGAACTGCGGGGCTGGGACGGCGAGGGGTTCCAGTCGGACCTGGTCCTCGACGACGTCGACTACCGCACCAAGGTGCAGGGGATCCTGGGCGAGGCGGTCGACGAGCTGGCCGCGAGCCGGTTCGACGGCTTCACCCCGTTCCTGCACAGCTACCTGGTGAAGTTCCCCGGCGACGACAGCGACCTCTACGTCCACGAGGACTGGATGTACGTCGACGAGCGCTCGGGGGACCGCACCTACGTCGTCTGGGTCGCCCTCGACGACATCACCGGCCACAACGGTCAGCTCCGGGTCCTGCGCGGCAGCCACCATCTGGAGTCCGGGATCCGCGGCACCGACCTCATCGCGCCCTGGCTGCGGCACACCAAGGTGGTCGAGGACCGGCTGGTGGCCGTGCCCGTCACCGCCGGCGAGTGCATCGTGTTCGACAACCGCCTGGTCCACGCGTCCTACCCCAACTACACCGACCGGCCCCGGGTCGCCATCGCGGTCGGGCTGCGTCCGTCCGGTACGCCGCTCACGTACTTCCGCCGCTCCGGGCCCGACACCGCCGACCGGTACGACATCGACGACTCGTTCTTCCTGACCACGACGCCACAGGGGCTCTTCGCCGAGGCACCTGACCTGCCGGTGGTCGAGACCGTGCCGGTGGACGCCGTGGACCTCGACGCCGAGGAGCTCGCCGCTGCGCTGGACCACGGCGTCATGGCCAGGGTCGACCTGGTGCGCAACGCCGCGGCCCGGGTGCGGACCCAGGTCCAGTCGACTGCGACCGCGGCCGGACACTCGGCCCGAGCGGCCCTCGCCGAGCGCCGCACTGACAGCCCGTCGCTCTCCGAGCGGCTCGGTGCCGCGACCGGGAAGCTGCCGAGCCGCGCCGACGTGGTCGAAAAACTGCACCAGCTGCCGTCGGCCGCCGCAATGGGCGTGCTG
>CAJANQ010000358.1 GCA_903941145.1 uncultured Actinomycetes bacterium | reverse complement strand
GTCTCCACGGACTACGACACCTCGGACCGCCTGTACTTCGAGCCGCTCTCGTTCGAGGGCGTCATGAACGTGATCGACGCCGAGCAGCGCTCGGCCGAGCAGGGCGGCGGCTCGCTCAAGGGCGTCATCGTCTCGCTCGGCGGCCAGACGCCGCTCAAGCTGGCCGACGTGCTGCCCCGTGAGCTGGTGCTCGGTACTTCGCCGGACAGCATCGACGCCGCCGAGGACCGGGACCGCTGGGGTGCGCTCTGCGCCCAGCTCGAGATCCCGCAGCCGGCAGGCGGTACCGCCACCACGCTCGAGGGCGCCCTCGACGTCGTGAGCCGCATCGGCTTCCCGGCGCTGGTTCGCCCGAGCTATGTGCTCGGTGGCCGCGCCATGGAGATCGTCTACGACCGCGAGGACCTTGAGCGGGCCTGGGCGGCCATCGCCGGAGACGGATCGTTGGGCCGTGAGGGCGGGCTCTCGTCCGAGCGCCCGGTGCTGATCGACCGGTTCCTCGAGGACGCCACCGAGGTCGACGTGGACGCCATTCGCGACGCCACCGGCGAGGTCGTCATCGGCGGGATCATGGAGCACGTCGAAGAGGCCGGGGTCCACTCGGGCGACTCGGCCTGCATGATCCCTCCGCTCGGCCTCGGCCCCGAGACCGTGTCGGTCCTCGAGGACTATGTCCGCCGCATCGCCGAGGCGCTCGACGTCAAGGGACTCATCAACGTCCAGTTCGCGGTCAAGCGCTCGCCCGAGGTCCCCGGCAGCGGCCAGGTCTTCGTGATCGAGGCCAACCCGCGTGCGTCGCGGACGGTCCCGTTCGTCGCCAAGGCCACCGGCGTGCCGCTGGTGAAGGTCGCCGCCCGGGTCATGGCCGGCGCCACGCTCGCCGAGCTCCGCGACGAGGGCCTCCTCTGCCCGCCGGTCGACGGCGACCACGTGGCCGTCAAGGAGGCCGTGCTCCCCTGGAGCCGGTTCCCGGACGTCGACGCGCTCCTCGGTCCGGAGATGCGCTCGACCGGCGAGGTCATGGGCATCGACATGACCGCCGGGATGGCGTTCGCCAAGTCCCAGCTGGCCGCAGGTGACCGCATGCCGGCGAGCGGCACCGTGTTCTTCTCGCTCGCCGACCGCGACAAGGTCGTCGGCCTCCGCGCCGCGCAGCGGTTCGCCGAGCTGGGCTTCCGGCTCGTCGCTACTTCTGGCACCGCCGAGTACCTCACCGAGAACGGCGTGGTCGTCGACCAGGTGGTCGCCAAGCTGCACCGGGTCCCCGGCGCCGGTGACGACGCCGACGGCGCGGTCGACGGCGTCGAGCTCATCTCGAGCGGACAGGTCGACCTGGTCGTCAACAGCCCCCGCGGCCGCGGCCCCCGTGCCGACGGTGCCCATCTGCGTCGGGCCGCCGGCGCCAGCCGGGTCCCGCTGCTCACCACCGCCGCCGCCGCGCTGGCTGCGGCCAACGGCATCGGCGACTGGCAGTCCCGCGACCTCTCGGTCCGGAGCCTGCAGGAGTACCACGGCCAGGCCCGCCCGGACCTGGAGCAGGCCGACCCCGAGGGTGCCGGGTCCTGATGGGCCGCCGTCCCGCAGCCGGAGGGCCGGTGGACCTCTCGGTCCAGGTGGGTTCCGTCGCGCTACGCGGGCCGGTCATGACGGCCTCGGGCACCGCGGGCCACGGCGACGAGCTCGCCGGCTACTTCGACCTGTCGTCCATCGGGGCGGTGGTCGTGAAGTCGCTCGGCGCCGACCCCTGGGCCGGCAACCCGTCGCCACGGGTCCACCAGACGCCCGCCGGGATGCTCAACAGCGTCGGGCTCCAGGGCCGCGGCGTCGAGTACTGGCGCACCGAGGAGCTGCCGGCGCTGCTCGCCAGCGGGGCCACCGTGGTCGCCAGCATCTGGGGCCGGGCGGTGGAGGACTACGCCCGGTCCGCCGAGCTGCTCGCCGGCCTGCCCGAGCAGGTGGTCGCGGTCGAGGTGAACCTGTCGTGCCCCAACCTGCACCACGGGAGCGACCTCTTCGCCCACGACCCCCAGGCCGTGACCGAGGTGCTCGGCGTCGCCGCCGCCTGCGGGAAGCCCATGTGGGCGAAGCTCAGCCCCAACACCGAGCGACTCGTGGAGGTGGCCGGTGCGGCCCAGGCCGCGGGCGCCGAGGCGGTCACGCTCATCAACACGGTCATGGGCATGGCCATCGACGTCGAGACCCGGACGCCCCGGCTGGGCGCCGGCCGTGGCGGCCTGTCCGGCCCGGCGATCCACCCCGTCGCAGTGCGCTGCGTCTACGACGTGCACGCCGCCCACCCGGAGCTGCCCATCGTGGGGGTCGGTGGAGTGGCCGCCCCGGAGCACGCCGTCGAGCTCATGCTGGCGGGTGCCTCGGCGGTCCAGGTGGGGACGGCGACCTTCGCCGATCCTCGAAACGTCGCACGCATCTCGTCAGGGATGGAATCATGGTGCCGTCGCCAGGGCGTGCGGCGCGTGAGCGAGCTCACTGGAGGGGCACATGGCTGACATCGATCTCACTGACGGCGCAGAGTCGCCGGTCGACGAGGGCGTCCGGAAGAAGCTGGCGCTCGCGCTGGACCTCGACGACATGGTGGAGGCCCATCGGCTGGCTGCCGCGCTCCGTCCGTGGTTCGGCGTCGCCAAGGTCGGCCTCGAGCTGTTCAGCGCTGCGGGGCCGGACGCCATCGGCATGCTCCGCGACCTGGGCTACGGGGTGTTCCTGGACCTGAAGCTGTTCGACATCCCCACCACGGTGAACCGCTCGACCCGGGTGCTCGGTGCGCTCGGCGTGGAGTACCTGACCCTGCACGCGCTCGGCGGCGTCGACATGCTGCGCGCCGGTGTCGAGGGCCTGGCCGACGGTGCCGAGAAGGCCGGCCTCGAGCCGCCCTGTGCCCTGGCCGTCACCGTGCTGACGAGCGACGACACTGCGCCGCCGCACATCGTGCCCAACCGTGTGCGGGTCGCCCTCGAGGGCGGCTGCGGCGGCCTGGTGCTCGCCGCCGAGGACCTGCAGACCGCCCGGGAGCTCGCTCCCCGGATGCGTAAGGTCGTCCCCGGCATCCGTCTGACCGGCGGCGCCACGCACGACCAGGCCCGTGCGGCCACTCCGCAGGAGGCCGTCGCCAACGGCGCCGACCTGCTGGTGATCGGCCGTGCCGTCACCAAGGCCGAGGACCCGCGCGCCGCTGCCGCGGCCGTGGCGGCAGCCGCCGGCGCGTGAGCGCAGGCCCCGCACCAGACCACGCCGCCGCCCTCCGGTGGGCCGCGTCCTTCCGGGAGTTCCGCGACGCCCTCTACGCGTCGTTGTCCGACGGGACGCGGTCGCTCGCCGACGCCCTGGGCAGCGACGACGAGCTCACCGCCGAGACCAAGCTGCTCGGCGTCCTCGAGTCGCTCCCCGGGGCCCGCAAGACCGACACCCGCCGGACCCTCGAGACGCTCGGTGTCCCCGGTTCGGTCCGGCTCGGGGCGCTGAGCGACGAACAGCGGTCGCTGCTGCTCGCCACGTTCCCGCTGGCCAACACCGACCCCGCACCTGACAAGGAGCCGTCCTCATGAGCGCCCCGCCGCTGCCGCACGGAGCAAAGGTCGTCGTGGTCTCCGGACCCGGCGGCGTCGGGAAGGGCACGCTCGTCGAGCTCCTCCTCGACCGTGACCCGCACCTGTGGCTCAGCCGTTCGTGGACGACGAGGGACCGCCGCCCCGGCGAGGCCGCCGACGCCTACCGGTTCGTCTCCGAGGCCGAGTTCGGCGCCCATGCCGAGCAGGGCGGGTTCCTGGAGTGGGTCGAGTTCCTCGACTACCGGCAGGGGAGTCCTGTCCCGACACCCCCCGACGGCAGCGACGTGCTGTTCGAGATCGACGTCAAGGGGGCCCGGCGCATCAAGGAGATGTACCCCGAGGCGCTCCTGGTGTTCGTGGACGCCCCCTCCCGGGAGGAGCAGGCCGAGCGGATGCGGGGGAGGGGCGACGCCCCCGAGCGCATCGCCCAACGGGTCGAGAAGGCCACGGAGGAGGCCGCAGCCGCCACCGGGCTGGGGATGCGGCTGCTCGTCAACGACGACCTGGACCGTGCTCTCGCCGAGCTCCAGGCCGTCATCGCCGAGCACCGGTCGTCCTAGGCCGATCCGCCCGAGAACTGGCCGGTTCCCGCCGCGGGGCCCCGGCTGGTACGCTCAGGCGTCCGTTCTGGGCACCCCCGTTCAGTAGATCTCTGGAGACGCGCCCCATGGCCGACCGTTTCGACACGATGATGCAGCCCCCGGTCGAGGACCTGCTGGCCCGCTGTGGCTCGAAGTTCTCGCTGGTGACGCTCGCTGCGAGCCGCGCCCGTGAGATCAACTCGTACTACGCCGGCCTGGGTGGCAACACCGGCCACGTCGTGCCGCCGCAGGTGACCTCCTCGGCCCGCAAGTCGCTCTCGATGGCGTTCGAAGAGATCTACGAGGACAAGATCGAGGGTGTTGGCGGTGCCACCGGCAAGCCGATCCCCGTGCGACCCGGTGCTGCGTCCGCCGAGGACGAGACCGACGCCGGCGAGGCCGCTCAGGCCGACGGCGCCTCCGACTGACCCACCCGGGACTGCAGATGGGATCCCTGGACGGCCGTCGGGTCGTCCTCGGCGTGTGCGGCGGCATCGCCGCCTACAAGGCGGTCGAGGTCTGTCGCCGTCTGGTCGACGACGGTGCGTTCGTGAGCCCGGTCATGACCGACTCGGCGACCCGCTTCGTGGGCACCGCCACGTTCGACGCCCTGGGCTCAGAGCCCGCCCGCACCAACCTGTGGGACGGCGACCGCCCGATCCCGCACACCTCGCTCGGCCAGCAGGCCGACCTGGTGCTCGTCGCGCCCGCCACTGCCCGGCTGCTCTCGGCCTACGCGCACGGGCTGTCGCACGACCTGCTCACCAACGTGCTCATCGCCACCCGCGCGCCGGTGGTCGTGGCGCCCGCCATGCACACCGAGATGTGGGAGCACCCGTCGGTGCAGGACAACCTGTCGCTGCTGCGCCGCCGCGGCGTCCATGTGGTCGAGCCCGAGGCAG
>CAJANQ010000357.1 GCA_903941145.1 uncultured Actinomycetes bacterium | reverse complement strand
CGGCATCGCGATGCTCCTGGGCATCCGGTTCCCCGACAACTTCGACCGGCCCTACACGTCGACGTCGATCCAGGAGTTCTGGCGCCGCTGGCACATGACGCTGTCGCGCTGGCTCCGCGACTACCTGTACATCCCGCTCGGCGGCAACCGCGGCGGCGACGTCAAGGAGCGCCGCAACCTCATCATCACGATGGTGCTCGGCGGTCTGTGGCACGGCGCGAACTTCACGTTCCTCTTCTGGGGCCTCTACCACGGCCTTGGCCTGTCGATCGAGCGCTGGGTGCGGGAAGGTCCGGAACGTCGCGCCGCCGCGGCCCGCACTTCCCGCGGGGCCGCCAGCCGTCCTGACACGTCCCGGCCGACCGCCGACCACCTGGCCCGCGCCGGCGACGAGACGATGGCCGACATGGACCTGTCGCTGCTGGCGGCGGACGAGAGTCCCGAGGAGCGCGCCGCCGCCCAGGCCGCCCGCACGGCGCAGCTCCACCACGAGCACCTGCCGGAGTCGTCCACCGCGATGCGCCACGACGAGCAGGTCGCCCGACGGTCCGTCCACCCGGCACTGGCGTGCTTCGGGGTGTTCCAGTTCGTGACGATCGGCTGGATCTTCTTCCGGGCCCAGGACCTGGGGACTGCGTTCAGCTACCTGTGGAGCCTGCTGACCAACTGGGGCGTCGGGACGCTGGTCACGCCCACCGTGCTGCTGGCCCTGTTCGTCGGGCTGTTCTCGCAGTTCCTGCCCGAGCGACTGGGCGACGCCCTCGAGTTCAAGGCCTCTCAGCTGCCGCCGTTGCTGATCGCCGTCGGCGTGGGACTCTGGCTCGTCGTGATCAACCTGCTCGGCCCCCAGGGCGTCGCCCCGTTCATCTACTTCCAGTTCTGACATGGCAGCCGCACCCCGCCCCCGAACCGACCGCCCCGCCCCGGCCCGTCGCGGCCCGTCGCGGCGCGTCCGACGGACGATGCCGGCGCAGACCGTGTGGCGCGGGCTCGTCGTGGCGCTCGCCGTGTTCGTCGTCCTGGCCTCGGGCAACCTGGTGAAGTCGGCCGAGGGCATGCCGCTCGGCTGGCAGCGGTCGGTCTCGCTGCTCTCCGCCAAGACCGTGGACCGCCTGGCGAACCTGTTCTCGCTCAACCGTCCCTACGACTGGGCGGCGGTGCGGCTCGGGATCCAGGAGCCCGACTCGGACGCACCGGCCCCGACCACGACGGTCCCGACCTCGCCGACCACGACCGCGCTGCCGCCGATGCGGGTGCCGACGGAGGCCTCGCCGCTGCGGATCATGGTCGCTGGTGACTCGACCTCGCAGGGGGTCGGCAACCAGCTCAAGGCCTCGGCGACCAAGCACCCCGAACTGGCGGTCGACGTGAAGGGCAAGGTCGCGACCGGCCTGACCCGGTCCGACTACTTCGACTGGGTCGCCCGCACCCAGGAGCTGATCGCCCAGGACAAGCCCGAGGTGTACATGTTCATGGTCGGGGCCAACGACCAGCAGTCGGTCCTGACCCCCGACGGCAAGGTCGTGGCCCTGTACGGCTCGCCCGGCTGGGAGGCCGCCTACCGCGAGCGCGTGGCGCAGGTCATGGACCTCGCCCGCGGCGACGGCCGGCGCGTGGTCTGGGTGGGCGAGCCCAACGTGGGCAACCCCAAGATCCAAGAGGCGCTCCAGACCATCAACCGGGTGGCCAAGGAAGAGGCCAAGCGGCGTGACTGGGTGGAGTACTTCGACCTCGCCAAGGTGGTGGCCGGGCCCGACGGCGGGTTCGCCGACTACGTCGAGCTGGACGACCTGGGCACGGTCAAGTGCTTCGCCGGCGACGGCGTGCACCTGTCGTCGAAGTGCCTGCAGCACACGATGACCGAGCTCATCCCGTTCCTGCAGGACCTCTACGGCGGTCCGGCCCCGACCACGACCACGACCACCACGACCGTGGCCGACGGCACCGCCCAGGAGCCTGCGGGCGGCTGAAGTTCGGCGGGCCGGCTCAGCCGAGCAGCCAGTGCCGGCACCAGAGTGCCAGCAGCGTCCCGACCGCGAGCGAGGGGCCGAACGCGAACGCGGCCGAACGGCCGGTGAGCGCCGTCCGGAGCCCGCGACCGGCGGACCGTTCCTTCAGCACCGCACCGACGAGCCCGGTGAGCACGCCGACCAGGCTGCCGACGACGAGCGCGTAGAGCGCCAGCCGCAGGTCCAACCACCCGAGGTAGAGCCCGAGCAGCAGACCCAGCCGCACGTCGCCGAAGCCGATGCCGCCGCGGGTCACGACCAGCATGACGAAGAGGAACCCGCTGACGAGCAGCGCGCCGACGACGGCCCGGACGATCGCCCAGGGCTCGCCGACGGCGACCGAGGCCACCACGATCGAGGCGCCGCCAAGTACCAGGCCCAGCTGGACGAGCCGGGTGGGGATGAGGTGCAGACGGGCGTCGACGAGCGAGACCGCAGTGACCACGAGAGCGAGCAGCAGCACCGGGACCAGTCCGGCCGCGCCCCAGAACGACCACACAGTGACGGCACAGGCGACCGCGGTGGACAGCTGGTACCCGGCCGACCACCGTCCAGCGGGTGCGCCGCAGGTGCGGCAGGTCCGCCAGCCGACCAGCGGTGCCACGTCGGTCGCGGCGCAGTCGTGGCGGCACGCTCCGCAACGTGCGTGGCGGAGCACTGCGACCGCCGGCACGACCGTGGCGGCGTCGTCACGGTGCCGGTGGTCGCGACGGGACTTGGCCCGTTGCTCCTTGTAGCGGAGCAGCGGCACGGTGGCCGCCCACGCCACGAGCAGGCCGCCGACGCCGGCCGCGGCCGCAACGAGGAACTGGGTGGCGTCGAGGTTCACACAGACCCATCGGCCGGCCGGCCGGGGTGCTGGAGGGTTTCGTCCGTCGGGGCGTTCCCGGCGACCAGGGTCCGGAGCGCGGACCGGTCGAGCTTCGTCGCCACGGTCAGGGGGAGGGCGTCGGCCAGGACCAGGTCGTCAGGGAGCTTGTGGTGGGCGAGCGCGGCACCGCCGAACTCGCGGAGTGCGGCGAGCGTCGGCGGGCTGGCCGGGTCGGCCGGGACCACGACGGCCACCCCCAGCTCGCCGAGCACGGGGTCGGGCCGGGGGACCACGGCCACTGCCGCGACGCCGGGGTGCTCGCCGAGCACGGCCTCGACCTCGGCGGGGAACACGTTGTAGCCACCGCGGATGAACATCTCGGTGCGCCGTCCAGCGAGCGTGATGCAGCCGGTCGTGTCGACCGTGGCCAGGTCCCCGGTGCGGAGCCAGCCGTCGGCGGTCAGCGCCGCGGCGGTGGCGTCCGGGTCGTTCCAGTAGCCGACCATCGTGGCGGGGGATCGCAGCTGCAGCTCGCCGACCTGATCGGGCCCCAGCTCGTTCCCGTCCTCGTCGACGACGCGGGCCTCGACCCCGGGCCTCGGACGGCCGAGGGTGCGGGTGGCCTGCCGCTCGTCGGCGTCCGCCGGGGTCGCCAGCCCGACCCCGCCCGACTCCGTCGAGGAGTAGCGGATCGAGTAGTGGCAGCCCAGCCGGGCGACCGCCTCCTTGACGAGCGCCGGGGGCGACGGCGCGCCGCCAGCGATCACGGTCTGGACGCACGAGAGGTCCAGCCCGTCGGCCAGTGGCGAGCGCAGCATGAGCGCCAGCTGAGGGGCCACCACGCCTAGGACCGGCATGCGGTGCTCGGCCACCAGACGGAGGGCGTCGTCGGGCCGCCAGCGCTCCATCACCACGAGCGTCGCCCCGAGCCGGAAGTACCACGGGAACTTGCCGACCATCCCGACGTGGGCGAACTCCGTGGACGCCAGCATGGGGCTGCCGCCGTCCCACCGGGTCTCGAACTCCGCGCCCAGGTCGATCTCGGCGACGGCCCGCAGCTGCCCGACCCGGAAGAGCGCGCCCTTGGGGCGGCCGGTCGTGCCCGAGGTGCAGCACACGAGCGTCGGCCGCCCGGGGTCGTCGAGCACGGCGTCGGGAAGGTCGGCGGTGCCGGCGTCGTCCACGGCAAGCTCTGCACACCGTCCGCCGGGCGCGACGGTGACGACCTTGGTGCGCAGCGGGAGACCGTCCACGAGCGACGGGTCGGCCAGCACCAGGCGGGGGCGGAGGACCTCGACGAGCGCCGCGCGCTCCGGCGGCGCCAGCTTGGGGCTCACTCCGGCCACGACGCCGCCGACCCGGTCCACGGCGACCGCCGCGACCGCCCAGTCGCCGCCCGACGGCAGGAGGAGTGCGACCAGGTCGCCCGGCCGGACCCCGGCGGCCCGCAGTCCGGCCGCGGCGCGGCCGGAGGCGGCCTCGAGCTCGGCGTACGTCAGGCGGCCCTCGGGGGAGAGCACGGCGGCGCGGTCGCCGAATCGTTCGGCGGCCCCTCGGACGGTGGTGGCGAGCACCGCCGCAGCGTAGGGCGCGCCCTCTCGTGAATTTCCCCTATTGGCATGGTGCTTGTTCGCCGACAGTGAATTGCGGTTATCGGTGTCATCGATTGACATATTTCACCCGATCGCCTCGCACGATGCATTTCACCACCGCTAGCGTCGGGGCGAACGCAGTCAGGGGTGGCTGCGTCACTTGGGAACCAACGTCACTCCCGTTCAGGGCGGTGGCAGAGAGAGGAGCGTCGGATGTCCGACGACGTGACGACAGCCGACCAGCGGTCGGGACAGAAGGCCAACCCGTACTCGACGCTGCTCGCAGTGCTGGGCGGCGGTATGGCCCTGGCACTCGTGATCCTGGCCATCGGGTTCGTCGCCCGTGGCGGCGACGGCGGCAGCTCGGGCTGTGGAAGCTCCACCGCGGCGATCGAGCTCACCGACTTCAAGATCGGCGGCACGCTCGACGTGGCAGCCGGCGACGTGACCCTGGCCGTGACCAACAAGGCGTCGAGCACGGTCCACAACGTGGTCGTCACCAAGGACGGCAACGAGGTCGGCAGGACCTCCGACATCGCCGCAGGCAAGACCGAGGACCTCGAGCTCACCGGGCTCGAGGCCGGTGACTACGAGATCTACTGCGCCATCCCCGGCCACAAGGACGCCGGCATGACGGCGACCCTGACCGTGTCCGGCAGCGGCGGCGGCGGTGACTCCGCCATGTCCGGAATGAACATGGGGTCCGGTTCGTCCGGCAGCAGCGCCGACTACGCCCAGATGGACAAGGACATGATGACGTCCTTCCAGCCGTTCGTGGACGCCGTGACGTCCGGCAAGCCCAACACCAAGGGCCTGGGCGGCCAGGAGCTCGCCCCGAAGGTCGAGGCCGCCGGCACCAAGGTGTTCGAACTCACGGCAGCGATCACCGACTGGGAGATCGCCCCCGGCCAGACCGTGAAGGCCTGGACCTACAACGGCACCGTCCCGGCGCCGACCATCCGTGGCGAGGTGGGTGACCGCATCAAGGTCGTCCTCAACAACAAGCTGCCGATGGGCACCGACATCCACATGCACGGCATGGTGCTGCCCAACCTGCAGGACGGCGTGGCGCCGCTCACCCAGAAGCTGATCGAGCCGGGCGAGACCTACACCTACGAGTACACGGTCGAGAAGCCGGCCGTCGCGATGTACCACCCGCACGCCAGCGGCATGACCCAGGTCACCAACGGCATGTGGGGCGCCATGATCTTCTCGCCCAAGGGTGGCGGTGGCTCCGCCGACTACCAGGTCCCGCGTGGCCGGACCGTGTCGGGCACCGAGGTCCCCGCCGACCTCAAGGTGGCCCAGGAGTTCAACATGGTGCTGAACGACGCCGGCGTCATCGGCCTCAGCCTCAACGGCAAGTCGTTCCCCGGCACGCAGGCCTACTCGATGAAGGTCGGCGACTGGGCGCTCGTGAACTACTACAACGAGGGCGCACTCTCGCACCCGATGCACCTGCACCAGTTCCCGCAGATCGTCATCGGCCGTGACGGCATCCCGCTCGACTCGCCCTACCAGGCCGACACCATCTCGATCGCTCCCGGCGAGCGCTTCACGGTGCTCTTCAAGGCGGAGCGACCCGGTGTGTGGGTCTGGCACTGCCACATCCTCAACCACGCCGAGCGCGAGACGGGCATGTTCGGCATGGTGAGCG
>CAJANQ010000356.1 GCA_903941145.1 uncultured Actinomycetes bacterium | reverse complement strand
GCCAACCGCCGGCACCGCCCGCTCCCCCGGCGCCGCCGGCGCCGCCCACTGGTGGCCAGCCGCCGGTCCCGCCGGTCCCGCCCGGACCTCCGGCGCAGCCCTACAACGCCGGCCCGCCGCCGCTCGACGTCGGCACCGCCATTGGCTACGGCTGGAAGAAGTTCCAGGAGTACGCCAAGGAGTTCGTCCTCCTGACGGTGGCCGCGATGGTGGTCATCATCTTCTGGCAGCTGGTGAGCAACTTCATCTCGGCCAACCTTCCGACCGGACTCTTCGGGACGCTCCTCCTGCTCGGCCTCTCGGTCGTCGGGTTCGGCATCTCGATGCTCGTGCAGGCCGGCATCTGGCGTGCAGGCCTGGCGGTCACCCGCGGCGAGGCCCCGAACGTCAACATGCTCACGCAGACCGACAACCTCGTCCCGTACATCCTGACCACCATCGTGGTCGGCCTCGGGCTGTTCGTCGGCATCATCCTGTGCGTCATCCCCGGCATCATCTGGCTGGTTCTGACGGCGTACGCACCACTGGTGGCGCTCGACAAGGGCGTCGGTCCGGGTGAGGCGATCAGCACCAGCATCGACTGGGTCAAGAACAACGCCGGCCGGGTCATCCTGGTCCTGCTGGTGGCCTACCTCGTCTACACGCTGGGCATCATCGCCTGCTGCGTCGGCCTGCTGGTCTCGATCCCGGTGGCGCTCGTCGCGATCACCTACTCGTACCGGGTCCTCGGCAACGAGCCGGTCGCCCCGTAGCGCAACGCTCCGGCCCAACAGGCTGGACGGCGAGGGGTCCTTCCTCCGGGGAGGGCCCCTCGTCCGCGTTCCGGGTCAGGTCTCGTCGAGGACCCGGAGCGACCTGATGCGGCGCTCGAGGTGGGCCTCCATCGCCGTGGTGGCCAGCGAGTGCACTTCGGCGGTGACGGGCCCTTGGGGCAGTTCGAGCGCGGCGGTGAGCCCGCCTCCCAGCACGGCCCGTGACACGGCGAGCGCCTCGGCGCTCAGCCGACGGCCGCCGCCGCACGACCGGCAGTGCACCCCGCCAGCCTCGAGGGCGAGCAGCACGCCCTCACCGGTGTCGGCCGGCTCGCCGCAGCCGACGCAGACGTCGAGCTCAGGGGCCACGCCCTCCAGCGCGAGGAGCTTCAGGTAGAAGGCGCCGGTGATGAGCGGCGGGTCGGACTCCTCGATCACCCGCAGGGCGCCGACGAGCATCGAGAACAGCCTGGGCTGCGGTTCGCGGTCCTGGGCGACCTGGTCGACCGCCTCGAGCAGCGAGGCCGTGTGCGACATCCGGGACAGGTCGGTGCGGGTCACCTTGAACGACTCGACGTGCTCGACCTGGGTGACGGTGTCGAGCTCGCCCCGGCCCTTGTAGAGCTGCACCTGCACGTGGGCGCCGGGCTCGAGGCGGGCACCGAACCGCGACCCGGTCTTGCGGGCTCCCTTGGCGACGGCCCGGACCTTGCCCGCACCACGGCAGAGCAGGACGACGATGCGGTCGGCCTCGCCCAGCTTCCAGGTGCGGAGGACGACGGCCTCGTCGCGGTACAGGCTCACCCGACGAGTCTCGCGCTCAGCGGTTGCGGAACTCGGGCGGACGCCGTTCGAGGAACGACATGACGGCCTCGCCCATGTCGTCGGTGAACGAGGTGAGGATCTGCGTGCGGTTCTCCAGGTCGATGCCGGCCTGGAGGCTGCCGACCTCGAGCTGGGACCACATGACCTCCTTGGTCATCCAGACGCCGGTCGGGCTGTTGGCGGCGATCATCCGGGCCGTCTCCAGCGCAGCGTCCATGAGCTGGTCGTCAGGGACGGTGCGCGTGACCAGACCGATGCGTTCGGCCTCGTCGGCCAGGACGAAACGGCCGGTCAGCATGAGCTCGAACGCCCGCGACGCGCCGATCCACCGCGGGAGCAGCCACGACACCCCGATGTCGCAGCCAGACAGGCCGAGCTTCACGAAGGCCACGTTGAACTTGGCCGACTCGGCCGCGATTCGGACGTCGGATGCAAGTGCGAGCGCCAGTCCCCCGCCGGCAGCCGCTCCGTTGACCGCTGCGACCACGGGGATCCGCAACGAACGGAGCGCGGGCACCAGCCCGGCGATCTGCTGCTGGAGGTCCATGCCGCGCTGCATCCGGCCGCGGCCCTCGCTGGCCGACAGACCGGTGGGCGGCGACTGCTGGAGGTCGAGGCCCGAGCAGAACCCGCGGCCCTCGCCGGTGAGCACGGCGACACGCGCCGTGTCGTCGGCCCGCAGCTCCTCGATGCGCTCGTAGAGCTGGCGCACCAGCGCCCCGTTCATGGCGTTGAGCGACGACGGACGGTCGAGCACCAGCAGGCGGATGCCGTCGTCGGAACTGTCCGGTCCGGCACCGGGCACGCGCTCGAGCCGCACCACGATCTCCTCGG
>CAJANQ010000355.1 GCA_903941145.1 uncultured Actinomycetes bacterium | reverse complement strand
GTTCCGCGGGATGACGGTCCCGAAGTACTGCTTCACCAGCTCGGGGTACTCCCGCAGCGCGGTGTCCATGTCGCAGAAGATGACGCCCTGACGCTCGAGGTCCTCGCGGTTGCGGTGGAACACCACCTCGGACTCGTACTGGGCGGTCACGCCGGCCAGGTACTTGCGCTCGGCCTCGGGGATGCCCAGCTTCTCGTAGGTGTTCTTGATGGCGTCCGGGAGGTCCTCCCAGTCGTCCACCTGACCGCCGGTGGGCTTGATGTAATAGAAGATGTCCTTGAAGAAGATCTCCGACATGTCGCCGCCCCACTTGGGCATCGGGCGCTTCTCGAAGTTGCGGAGCGACTTCAGGCGGAAGTCGAGCATCCACTGCGGCTCGCCCTTCATCCACGACATCTCGCGCACGATCGCCTCGTCGAGCCCGCGCTTGGGCTTGAAGACGTAGTCCTCCTCGTCGCTCCAGCCGAGCTGGTAGCGGGACAGGTCGAGGTCGAGATCGGCCATCGGGGGTGCCTCCAGGGCGGTTCGGGATTTCTCCTACGGCGATAGTAACAACCCCGGAGGCCGCCGGCCCACCCGTTCCTTGCCCCAGTCCCTCTCCCCCGTGCTTCGCACCCGACCTTGAAGGTTCTCGACCGCATCGAGGTCGATCACCTGCAAGGTCGCGGCGTTCCAAGGTCCTTGTAGAACGTCGACCCCATTGCGGTCGGTTTCCTGCAAGGTCACGGGGATAGGGTCGGGGCGTGACCGACGTGGCGCAGCCCGAACCTGGGCCGACTGCACCCGCACCAGCGGGACGTCCCGTCGACGCGCCGACCGAGCGGTCCGCGCCGCTGTGGCACAAGCCGGCCAAGGTCGGCGCCGCGGTCGCGGCGGGCAGCATCGCCATCGCGCTGTGGAACCCGACCGACGGCGGGGCACCGCTGTGCTGGTCAAAGGGGTTCTTGGGCGTCGACTGCCCGTTCTGCGGCGGCCTGCGCTGCGTGAACTCGCTCGTACGCGGCGACTGGCTCGCTGCGGCCGACCACAACGTGCTGCTCGCCGTCGTGCTCCCGGTCGCCGCCGTCCTGTGGGTGGTCTGGATGGTGAAGGCGGTCCGCGGCGAGAAGTTCGAGCTGCCGAAGGTCCCGCTCGTTGCGTGGATCGGCGTCGTCGTGGTGCTCGTCGCGTTCACCGTCGCCCGCAACGTGGGCGGACCGACCTGGGCGGACTGGATCAACTCCGGGGTCTACCGGAGCTGAGCCCGGCTCCCGTCCGGCCGGTTCAGTCGATCCGGCGCAGGTGGTCCCGGAACCGGACCGCCCGGTGCACGTACGACTCCACACCCAGGTCGAAGTGGCCGGGGGTGACGGCGTGCTCCTTGATCGTTGCCGGGACGCCGAGGGCCATCGCCAGCGCCGGGACGACCTTCTTGTTGCCGACGAACGCGCCGGCGCCCACCACTGCCTCACGACCGATGTGCGCGTCGTGCAGGACGATCGAGCCGGAGCCGATGAGTGCCTTGTCCTCGACCCGGCACCCCTCAAGGTGGGCCAGGTGGCCGACGGTGACCTCGTCGCCGAGCGTCGTCGGGTGGAACGGCGTGGTGTGGAGCACTGCGCCGTCCTGGATGGAGCAGCGCTCGCCGATGTAGATGAACCCGTCGTCGCCGCGGACCACGGCCGACGGCCACACCGACGAGTTGGCGCCGAGCACGACGTTGCCGATGACGACGGCGTCGGGATGCACGTAGGCGTCGGGATGGATCTCGGGGACCTGGTCCCCCAGCGCGTAGATGGCCATGTCAGTCCTTGCAGGTCAGTCGTCGAGCGGGGCGTGCTTGCCGTAGCCGCCTCGGAAGAACACCAGGGCGCCGACGTCGTCACGGACCACGTCAAGCTCGCGCACCCGGCCCACCACGATCACGTGGTCGCCCCCGGGGTGGACCGCCTCGAGCGTGCAGTCGATGTGGGCGACGGCGCCGCGGATCATCGGCGAGCAGGTCACGGCGGAGGGGTCCCAGTGGATCCCGGCGAACTTGTCCTCGGCCTTGCCGGCGAACTGGTTGGAGGTCTCGTGCTGGTCCTCGGCGAGGACGCTGATGCCGAAGCAGCCGGCGGCCTCAATGAGCGGCCACGAGTACGAGCTGTTGCCCACGCAGAACCCGACGAGCGGCGGGTCGATGGAGATCGAGAAGAACGAGCCGATCGCCAGGCCGACGGGCCGGCCCTCGGACTCAGCAGCCACGACGGTCACGCCGGTCGGGAACTGGCCCATGACCCGGCGGTACTCCTTGGGGTCGACCTCGATGGTGCCGCCGTCACCGGTTGCCGCTTCGGTCATCTGACGTCCCTCCGTAGATCTGCGCCGTGCTGCTGTTCCGGCCCGACGTCTGCGCCGGGCCGACTCAGCCTGCGGCGGTCGGGGCAGGCTAACCGGCAGCAGCGACCGCGGCGGGCGACTGCGCTGCCGGAGACTGAGCGGCCGGCGTGAGTGCGACGGTCAGCCCCTCCGACGCGGCGATGACCTCCTCGACCCGGCCGGCGGCGTACTCGCGGGCGCCGGCCAGGAGTTCGTCAACGTCGGTGTCGGAGTGGCTCGGGTCGTGGTGGAACAGCGCCAGGCGGCGGACGCCGGCCTGGGCGGCGACCTCGACGGCGTACTCGACGGTGCAGTGGCCCCAGTCGGACTTGGTCGTGAACTCGTCGTTCGTGAACTGGGCGTCGTGGATCAGCAGGTCGGCGCCGGCGCACAGCTCGAGCACGGCGGGGTCGACCTCGGTCGAACCGGCGCCGGGCTGCTGGTGGTCCGGCACGAACGCCACGCTGGTGCCGCCCACCGACACCCGGAACCCGAGGGTCGGCCCGATGTGCGGCACGGGTGCGCTGCGCACCTCGGCGGGCCCGACCATGAAGACCTCGGCGGCCTCGGTGATCGTGACCTCGCCGGGGAGCTCGTCGATCGTCACCGGGAAGTACGGCGGCTTGATGAAGGACCGGACGGCGTCCTCGAGGGAGCCCTCCTCCTGCGGCGGGCCGTACACGTCGAGGCGGGAGCCGGCGCACAGCCACGGCTTGAAGAACGGCACACCCTGCACGTGGTCCCAGTGCAGGTGGCTCACCAGCGCAGTGCCCCGGAACGACTCGCCCGGTGCCAGGCCGCCGTTGGCCAGGTCGTTGCCGAAGTAGCGCAGGCCGGTGCCCAGGTCGAAGACCACCGGGTCCATGCCGGGGTGGGTCACGACGACGCACGAGGTGTTGCCGCCGTAGCGACGAGTGTCGTCACACGCACATGGCGTCGACCCTCGTACCCCGTAGAACGTGACCTGCACTGCGTGTCCCTGAGTCCCTGACACCCTGAGTCGCTCTGACCCGGGGTCCCCCGGTCGCACCCCCGTGGCCGACCTGTGAAGTGGGGAAACAGTAGGTGAACCCGGGCGACGCGCGTCCTGCCGTGTGACCGATTTCTCGGCGGTCAGGTCAGCAGCAGCCGGAGGACTCGCCCGCGGCCGCCGGGCGGCCGAACGCCACCGGCTCGGCGCTGCTGGCCGGGGCGCAGCAGGTGGCGCCTTCGTCCCCGAGCTTCGTGAGCGACATCTGGTCGGCGTCCGCGTTCTTCACGTACCACTCCCACGGCGCGCCGTCGGGGTCGTTCACCCAGGTCTCGGTCTTCTCGGCGAAGCAGCAGACGGTGTCGTCGACGCCGGTGGTCGCCAGGCCGTCGGCCGACAGCCGCGCCTCGGCTGCGAGCACCTCGGCGGGGTCGGTGGTCTCGACGCCCAGGTGGTTGAGCGTGCCGCCCTCCGGGCCCTCGATCAGCACGAGCTTGAGGGGCGGCTCCGCGATCTCGAAGTTCGCGTAACCGGGCTTGCGCTTGGCGACCGGCGTGGCGAAGAGCTTCTCGTAGAACTCGACGGCGGCGTCGACGTCGGTGACGTTGAGGGCGAGCTGGACTCGTGACATGTGCTCAGTCTTCCTTCTCGGAGAGGAGCTCGCGCAGCAGTTCCTGCACGAGCACGTCGATCTGGTCGCGGATCGGGCGGACGGCGTCGGCGCCCTGGCCGGCCGGGTCGTCGAGCGCCCAGTCCAGATAACGGGTGCCCGGGTAGAAGGGGCACTTGTCGCCACAGCCCATGGTGATGACCACGTCCGAGGCCTGCACGGCCGCATCCTCGAGCCGCTTGGGGTGCGCGCCACTGGCGTGCAGGTCGATGCCCATCTCGGCCATGACCTCGACGACCGCCGGGTTGATCGTGTCGGCAGGGGCGGTGCCCGCCGAGCGCACGACCACACGGTCGCCGCCGTGGTGGGCCAGCAGCGCGGCCGCCATCTGGGAGCGGCCGGCGTTGTGGATGCAGACGAAGAGGACCTCGGGGCGGTCGTCGGTGGTGGCGTCAGTCATCAGGACTCCTCAACAGGGTGTGGGTAGAACAGACGGATCAGGCCGAACCCGACGACCATGCCGACGAGCTGGGCGACGATGAACATCGGGGCCGACGACGGGGCGATGCCGGCGAACGTGTTGGACAGCGTCCTGGCCACCGTGACGGCCGGGTTGGCGAAGCTCGTCGACGACGTGAACCAGTAGGCCCCGCCGATCCAGAGGCCGACGGCGAACGGCACGACCTTGGCCCGGCCGGTCCGGACGCACCCATGGATCACCAGGAGCAGCCCGACGGTGGCCACCACCTCGGACAGCCAGAGAGCCGGCGACGACCGGACCTTGGTGGAGATGTTGACGGCCGGCAGTTCGAACATGAGGTTGGCCACCACGGCGCCGACGCACCCGCCGACGGTCTGCGCCACGACGTAGAGCCCCGTGTCCTTAGTCGAGATGCTCCCCAGCATCCGGTCGACGACGGTAACCACCGGGTTGAAGTGGGCGCCCGAGACGGCGCCGAACATGAGGATGAGACCGATGAGCGCGCCCATCGTGGCGAACGAGTTCTGCAGGAGCTGCAGGCCCACGTCGTCGGGCGAGAGGTTGGTCGCCATGATCCCCGAGCCGATGACGGCGACGATCAGGAACCCGGTGCCGACCGCCTCGGCGGCCAGGCGCCGGCCGAGCGAGAGCTGCAGCGCACCGGTGCCGGTCTCGGCCTCGTGCGCCAGGTCGGCCTCGGGGACTGGCAGTTCGTCGCTCATGCGGCACCGGTCCCGGCCAGCACAGAGATGCGCGCACGGAGCTCGTCGACCACTGCGTCGAACGCAGCGCTGGTGCCGTCGGCCACCAGGTCCGGGATGGACCAGTGCAGCCAGTCCGCCGGCACCGTGAGCTCCTCGTGGGCCTGGTCGCAGACGGTGACCACCAGGGACGGCCTGTCGGGCACGTCGGCCACGCAGCACGGTCGCGCGTCCGAGAGGTCGAGCCCGGCCCGGCCAGCGGCAGCCACGGCACCGGGGTGGACCCGGTCTGCCGGGCGGGTGCCTGCAGAGCGCGCCGGCGTCCCCACCAGGTCGGTCCACAGCGCGGCGGCCAGCTGGCTGCGCGCCGAGTTCTGGGTGCAGACGAACATGACCTCGCAGGACGCAGCCGAGGAGGTCGGGACGAGCCCGTCCAGCGCACCGGCCACCAGGCGCACATAGCGACGACGGCCGTCGCCGGCGGAGCGGACCCGCTCGACGAACCCGGCTGACTCGAGCACGTCGAGGTGGTGGGACAACAGGTTGGACTCGACACCGAGCCGCTCACGGAGCTCGACCGGCGAGCGGTCGCAGCACACGAGCTCCTCGACCACGGCGAGCCGCACCGGGTCGCCCAGCGCTGCGTGGCGGGCGGCGCGGCGAGCAAGGTCGGTCGAGGTCACGGCGGGAGCCTCGCGGACCGGAGCAAGTATGTCAACCATCATTGAGCGATCGCGCCGCAAGCACGGGCGCGCT
>CAJANQ010000354.1 GCA_903941145.1 uncultured Actinomycetes bacterium | reverse complement strand
GTACGGGTGGGGGCGGAGCGTCATGCCGCTCAGCTGGTAGTGCTCGCCGGCGAAGCTGAACTCGTTCCCGCCAAAGAGGCCCTGCACGACCTGGAGGCTCTCTTCGAGGCGGTCGACCCGGACGCCCGGCGGGTCGAGCGGGATGCCCGACTGCTCGTAGTCCGTGGTCATCCAGCCGGCGCCGAGGCCCACCTCGACCCGGCCCGAGCTGAGGACGTCGAGGGTCGCCATCTCGGTGGCCAGCGTGACCGGGTGCCGGTAGTCGTTGCCGAACACGAGGGCGCCGACCTTGAGGGTGCTGGTGGCGCCGGCCGCGACGGCCAGGGCGGTGAGCGGTGCGAGTTGGTCGCCGAAGTGGTCGGGCATCTGGAGCGAGCTGTAGCCCAGCGACTCGACGTGCTGGGCGGTCTCGGCCCACGTCATGCCGTCGAGCGGCTGGGAGAGCTGGATCCCGAAGCGGAAACGTCGTGGGTGCGCCATGGGGGCGCAACCTAGTGCGGCCTGCGGGGATGCCGACCCTGAGAAATGGCTCTAGGAAGGGACGATCGGACACCGGTTTGCGGACGGGGCCACGGATACCCTGCACAGGTGCCTCCGGCGTCCGGAGGCCGCTCCCTCCCTCATGCGTCGTCCACGGTCCACCCTCGCAAAGTTCGCCGCCACGTTCGTCGGCGGCGCCGTGGCGATCGCCCTCGTGGCCGGGGTGACGATCGGCGTCGCGGCCCAGACACCCAAGGCGCAGAGCTTCAAGCCGCTCTCCAAGCTGTCGCTCCCCGAGCTTCCCCAGGGCTCGACGCTCTACGACATGAACGGCGACAAGATGGGCCGGCTCACCGGGGCGGAGAACCGCGAGATCGTGGCACTGAGCCAGATCTCCCCCGAGATGCAGAAGACCGTGCTGGCGGTCGAGGACCGCGACTTCTACAACCACAACGGCGTGAGCGCACGCTCGGTGGCCCGCGCCCTTAAGGCCAACACCGAGGCCGGCGGCGTCTCCCAGGGCGGCTCCACCATCACCCAGCAGCTGGTGAAGCTCACGATGGTCGGCAACGAGCGGTCCATCTCCCGGAAGCTGAAGGAGGCCAGCCTGGCCGTCCAGCTCGAGCGGCAGTTCTGCCAGGGCGCGACCAAGAAGGAGTGCAAGGACCGCATCTTCGAGCAGTACCTCAACACGATCTACCTGGGTCGTGGGGCGTACGGGGTCCAGGCGGCGGCCCGCACCTACTTCGGCGTCGACGCCAAGGACCTGACCTGGGGCCAGTCGGCCACACTGGCTGCGCTCATCCGGAACCCGACCGGCTACGACCCGATCCGCTTCCCGGAGGTGGCGGAGGAGCGCCGACGCATCGTGATGTCGGTCCTCGTCGGCCAGAAGCTCCTCCGTCAGAACCAGGCCGAGCTCTACCAGGAGGTCCCGCTGCCGACCGAGGTGAAGGAGCGGTCGGTCGTGACCTCTGCGGCCGACCTGTCCTACTTCGAGCGCAAGGTCCGTGACGAGCTCCTCCGCTCCTCGTGGCTGGCCTCCACGCCCGAGCTCCGCAAGTACCTCGTCTTCAACGGCGGCCTCAAGGTCACCACCACCTACGACCCCCGGGCCCAGGAGCTCGCCGAGGCGGCCGCCCGGACCAACCCGCTGAAGGCGGCGAACCCCGAGACCCAGGCGGTCGTCGCCTCGGTCGAGCCAGCCACCGGCGCGGTGCGCGCCGTGGTGGGCGAGGTGTCGACGCCCAAGGGTGCGATCGTCGAGGTGGCCGACTCCAAGGTCGGCCGTTCGCCCGGCTCGTCGTTCAAGACGTTCACCTTCGCCGCGGCCATGGAAGAGGGCTACTCGGTCAACGACGTGATCTCGGCCAGCCCCGCGCCAGCCCGCCTGTACCCGGGCTGGGGCGTCGAAGGGCCGTCCTGGCCGGCGGAGTGCAACGGCGGCACCCTCCCGCTCATCACGGCGCTCGCCAAGTCGAACAACTGCGCCTTCGTTCGCCTCCAGCAGGCGGTCGGGAGCGCCAAGGTGGTCGACGTGGCCCGTCGCCTGGGCATCACGACCATCCAGTCGCCCCGTGACGAGGTCCCGTCGCTCAGCCTGGGCGGCGTCAGCGTCCGGCCGCTCGAGATGGCGGCCGCCTACGCCGCCATCGCCAACGACGGCAAGGCCAACCCGGCGCACTTCATCGACAAGGTCGTGGACGGCAAGGGCAAGGTCATCTACCAGTACTCCCCGCCCAACACGCAGGCGATCAGCGTGCAGTCCGCCCGTGAGACCACGGCCGCGCTCCAGCAGGTCGTCCGGGCTGGCACGTACGGCGCCGGCGCCCTGCCCTCCGGCCGTCAGGCGGGGGGCAAGACCGGGACCAACGAGCAGGACAGCGGCGCCAACACCGACGTGTGGTTCGTCGGGTTCACCCCGGAGATGTCGACCGCCGTGTGGATCGGCAACCCGGCCCGTGTCACCAACATGCGGGGCGGCAAGGTCCAGGGCGGCTCGACCTCGGCCAAGGTCTGGCGGGCGTTCATGGCGCCGTACCTCGAGGGCCGGCCGGTGGCGAAGTTCCCGGCCGCCGCGGCCAACAAGGGCAAGGGCACCGTGAAGGACCCGTGGGGCGGCGAGACGGCCCCGGTCCTGGGCTCGACCGTCCCCGGCAGGACGACCAAGAAGCCCACCGGGTCGACCGGCACGAAGAGCACCGCGACCACCGTGGCGAAGTCGCCCGGCACGACCGCAGGGTCTGGCGGCGGCACAGGCGGCGGGGCCGGTGGTGGGACGGGCAGCGGTGGTGGCGCCGGGTCCGATGGCGGCACCGGCACCGGCACTCCCTGACGCCCCGTCCGCCGGTCACGTTCTCGTTCGTCGTCGCCGACGCGTAGGGTGCAGCAAATGGCAGCGCTCGACGACCTCCTCGCACTGCAGGCCCTGGACACCAGGATCGACCAGCTCGAGCACCAGCTGGCCACCCTCCCCGTTCGGGCAGAGATCGACGAGGCCACCGCCCGTCGGGCTGGTGCGGCTGCGGCGGTCGACGTCGTCCGGGCACGCCGGGAGGAGCTGCGGGCCACCCAGGAGCACCTCGAGTCGCAGGCCGCCGAGTTCGAGACCAAGGCGGCTGCCGCGGAGGGTGCGCTCTACGACGGTTCGGTGACGGCCCACAAGGACCTCGAGGCGCTCCAGGCCGAGGTCGCCGGCATGAAGTCCCGCCAGGCCAACTACGAGGACCAGGTCCTGGGCGTCATGGAGGAGACCGAGCCGGTGGACGCCGAGCTCGCAGGCGCCGAGCACGTCGTGTCCGAGATCGATGCCGCCCTCGCCACCCTCGAGGCGCGGCTGCACGCCGAGGCGGGCGACGTCGTCGACGAGCTCGCCCGGGTCCGCGCCGAGCGGGACACCGCGGTCGTCGGCGTGCCCGTGGACCTCCTGGCCGACTACGCGCCACTGCGCGCCC
>CAJANQ010000353.1 GCA_903941145.1 uncultured Actinomycetes bacterium | reverse complement strand
CGGCGAGGCGCACGCCGCCGACGTGCGGGTAGACGTGCACCGTGAGGCACCGCCGGTACCCGTCCCAGGTGCTCGGCCGCAGCTGGGCCTTGCGGCCCTCGTGCCACTCCTCGAGGAACTCCTTGAGAGTCTGTCGGGCAGGTGCGACGTAGGTTCCGGCGACGAGCTCGCCCCGCACCCTGTCGAGGTGGGCCGTCGCCTCCCGCTTGGTGGCGAACGTCTTAGCCATGTGCGCCCGGCGCCCGGTCGCCGGGTCGGGCGGAGCGGTCCACCGTGCTTGGTACTTCCCGCTCGCCGTCTTTTGGATGCTTGCGCTCACTTCTTGCCCTCCGTCTTGATGCTCGCCCGGGACGGACGTGTAGCGCCCTCGGTCCCGTACGGCGATGTGCTCACGACCTCGCCAAGGAACCCGGCCTCCCTCGCCCGCTGGACGTGCTTGTAGGCCGTGGACATGGCGCCGAGGTTGAAGTGCGCCCGCACGACCTGGGACGGGTGTTTCCCGTCGGCCACGGCCTGTCGGTAGACCTCGGCGAGCTCCTCGAGGTACGCCTCGGAGATTGGCCGCCGGCCTGTGAGGCGGTCGGCCTCGTCCACGTCGGCCTGCCACTCGGCGTCGGGCGCCTCCGCCGGCAGGTACCACCCGGGAACGGACAGGGAATCGCCGAACGTCTCGTCGGGCTCGGCCGGCGGGTTCCAGGTG
This sequence comes from uncultured Actinomycetes bacterium, assembly GCA_903941145.1. Lineage (GTDB taxonomy): Bacteria > Actinomycetota > Acidimicrobiia > Acidimicrobiales > Microtrichaceae > CAJANQ01. Next base: position 6,684 of record CAJANQ010000353.1, on the reverse strand, counting down.
CCGACCGCCCGCACGGCGTCACGTCGCAGCGTCTCGAGGTTGAGGCGACGGAGGCGGCCGACCTGCACGGCGTCGGCCTCGAGCGCCGGGTCGGCCTGGACGAGGAGGTCCGTCACGACGTAGCCGTGGCCGTCGGCTCTGTCCCGAACGATGAGCGTTACCGGGTAGGGGAGGTCGCCGCCCGTTGCCTTCACCTCAAACGAGTAGGGGAGCATCGTTCGCTCGTTGCGGGCCATCCGGTAGTCCACGCTCACCGCCCGCACGGTGTAGGTGATGCCGCCAATTACCGGGTCGTCCCCGATGTGGCCGAACGAGGGGTAGTGCGGTTCCCTCGGCCTCTGGTCAGCGACCTCGAGGAACACGTGCTCGGCCCGGTCGTGGCCGTCGTTCCCGGGTGGCAGCTTGGGCCCGTACCGCACCACGTAGTCCCAGAGGTGGCGCAGTAGCGCCCGAGAGGTGAGGACGAACTCGCCGGAGGCGTCATCTGTTGTCATGGGGCCGACCCTATCGGTCGGTCTTGGCGTGGACAAGAGCCATCTATCTGTGCTTGTCAGATGACGGGTAGGGCTGGCAGGGTGCTCGGCATGACAGACCACACCGCCTCCACCGTCCCGACCGCCGCCGAGCGGCCGTGGGTCACCGTCGCCGAGCTCGCCGCCATCCTCGGCGTGGCCGACCGCACCGCCTACGAGGCCGTGCGCTCGGGCCAGGTGCCGGCCTTCCGCATCGGTCGTCAGTACCGGATTCCGACCGCCGGCCTCCGTGCCCTCCTGGGCCTCGAGGACGTGGCCGCATCGGCGTAGCTCGCCGCCCGACCTGGGCGACGTGAACGGCTACCGGGACCGGCCGACAACAGGTGCCAGAAAGCCAACGGCCGCCGCTCCGGTGACAGGAGTGCGGCGGCCGTGGATTGGAACAGCATGAACACTACCGACCACCTGCCCGAGATGGAAGGGCCCGACCCGGCCCAGGTGCTCACCACCCTTGACGGACGTGCGCCGTCGTGGGAGGGAGTGCACGAGCTTCTCGAGCCCGTCATGGACGACCCCACCCTGACGCTCGGCGAGGCGCTCGACGGCGTGCTCCGGGTGGGCGACCGCTACGGCATCAGTCCCGCAGCCGCCGTCGCCGAGGTGCGTCACCACATGGACGTAATCGAGGTGGACGAGCTCTACGAGGACAACATCTTCCAGGAGGCCGTTGGCGGAGCGTTGTTCGGCCACCGCCTCCACGCATGGGAGAAGCTCGGCGAGGAGCCCCACGAGAAGCTGCTCAACTCCGTCGTGCCCGTGCTCGAGCGGACCGGCATGAGCGTCGCCGAGGCCGTAGAGGTGCTGCGCTCCTGGGCCGACGGCGAGGGCGAGCGATGAGCGCCCAGGAGTCCGCCGCCTACGCCGGCCGCAAGGAGGGGCCCGACCTGTCGGGTGCCGACCTTGAGGGCGCCAACCTGCGAGGTTCGAACCTTGAGGACGCCGACCTCTCGTGGGCCGAGATGTGGTGGGCCCGCCTCGAGGGTGCCGACCTCACGCACGCACACCTTCGGCGGGCCGTACTGACGGAGGCCGACCTTCGGGGTGCGCACCTGCCACGGGTGCGGGCCGAGGGTGCCGACCTTGAGCGTGCCGACCTGTCCCGGGCCACGGCCCGAGGTCTGCACCTCGTCCTCGCCGACCTGCGGGACGCCGACCTCTCGTGCGCCGACCTCTGCGGCGCCGACCTGTCGGGTGCCGCTTGGGACGCCACGACGAGGTGGCCCGAGGGCATCGGCCCGCTCGGAGGCGGGACGGCGTGACCGCCAGGAAGAAGGCCGCCAAGCCGGCCGGGATGCTGTGGCGGTGGCTCGAGGTCGTGGAGGCCCGGGCCACCGCCGACGACGACCTGCCGACCTCCCTCTACGCCGTGCACTCTGTCGCCTCCATGCGGGCCCGGGCCGCCAACGCCGACGGCTCGAGGTGCTACCCGTCCCGCTCGGCGATGGCGAAACGTGCGGGCCTCAAGCCGGCCACGGTGCTCAAGGTGGACGGGTGGCTAGATGCCCAGGGCCTCATACGCCACGTCCGCCAGAGGTGGCAGCAGGTGAACGAGTACCGCCTCGAGGTGCCGGCGGCGGCCGTACCTGTTGCGCCCCGAGGGGACCGACAGCAGGCCGCTCCTGTTGAGTCCCGAGGGGGCCGACAGGAGGCCGCTCCTGTTGGTCCCCCTGTTGGTCCCCCTGTTGGTCCCCTAGGGGACCACGACCTCCTACCTCCGAACGTAAGTGAGGAGGAGGAGGAAGGGCCGACGGCCGGGCCTGACGGCCCGCCGCCGACCTCCACCTCCGAGCAGCTCGCCGTTGCCCGCGAGCTGCTGCGTGAGCTTGTGTGGGAAGGCCATGACCTCGAGGCCGAGACGCTCGAGCCCGTGCTCGCCAGGTACTTGGCGACGACGGCGGCCGGCTGGCACGAACTGTCGGTAGCCCATCGCCTCGGCGTCATCCTCGCCAAGGCCAAGACGAACCCGACCGCCTTCATGGCCGAGGGCCTGCGCCGTGACGGCCGGCTCAAGTCTGTGCAGCTCCCGGCCTGGGCCTTGGCGCTCAACGAGTGGGACCGGCTTTGGCAGCAGGTGTGCGCACTTCACGACCGACTGCCAGAAACGTCCGACCTGGCCGAGCACCTTGCCGAGGTTCTCGTGGAGCTCGAGGGTGATGGCCGACAGAGGTTCGGGTTCCCGAAGAAGTCCGGCTACGGAATGTCCTACGTCCTCGCCGGCCACCTCGGCGACGAGGACCGAGAGGCTCCCGACGTAGAGACGTACAAGCTGTTCGGCGCATGGGTGTCCCGTTGGCGCAAGGAGCACCTGCCCAGGCTCGAGGCTCTCGTCGCCGATTACGAGGCCTTCCTCGATGACTTCTGACGCCGGCACGCCGTTGCGGTGCTCGAGGTGCGGCGGGTCCGTGCTCGGCACCGCCAGGGCCCTCGGCGCCCGGTGCCGCTTCCGACCCGGGTGCAAGGGCCGCCTCTGCCACGACCGCCAAGAAAGGAAACGATGAACACGACCGACACCACCGCCCGGCGCCTCGAGCACCTGGGCGAGCTCTGGCCCAGGGTGCCGGCGCACCTGCGCACGCAGGTGGCCCGAGAGGTGGAGCGCCTCTACCTGCTCGTGCACCAGCTCGGTGGCCGTCCCGACCTCGAGCCCGAGGAGGGGTGCTAGTGCCCCGCCGCCACGGTGCCCAGGTGGCACGCCGCATCCGGAAGAAGAACAGGGCCCGGGCCGAGGCGGTGCGCCGCCTGACCGACCACGAGGCCCGGCGCCGGCGCAAGGGTGCCCGGTGAGCGCCGAGCAGCTCGAGGCCACCGCCGCACAAGAACTCGAGACCGGTTCGGGGGTCCCGTCGAGCACCCTCGCGTCGCTCACCGGGTATCTCGACTCGGGTGAGGTTCAACTCCATGACCAGGTCGTGGTGGTGGTTGATGAAGCTGGCATGGTCGGCACCCGCGACATCGCCCCACTCCTCACCGCCGCAGCCGCGGCACGTGCGAAAGTCGTGTTGGTCGGTGACCCGAGACAGCTGCCGGAGATCACCGCCGGGGGCCTCCTCGGCCACCTCGAGAGCCGTCGCCGAGCGATCACCCTCATCGAGAACCACCGCCAGACCGACCCGACCGAACGCGCCGCGCTCGCCGAGCTCCGCGCCGGTGACGTCGATGAGGCTGTTGCGCTGCTGCGGGAGCGAGGCGTGATCGTGCACGGCCCGAACTCCGAGACGGTCCGAGACGGGATGGTCGGCGATTGGTGGACCCACCGCCAACACGGCAGCGACGCGTTGATGCTCGCCCGCCGCAACGCCGATGTCGACGACCTCAACCGGCGAGCCCGTCGACTCGTCGCCGACGCCGGCGAACTCTCGGGTGACCCGATCGAGATCGTGGGCCGGCCGTTCCAGATCGGTGACCAGATCGTGTGTCTCCGCAACGACTACCGGTCCGATGTCCGCAACGGCACCACCGCCACCATCACCAACATCAACCACCAGCAACGGTCTGTCACGATCGACACCGATCACGGTGTCCGCCAACTCGACTCGGCGTACCTGGCAGCTGGGCTGATCCGCCACGGCTACGCCGTCACGGTCCACAAAGCCCAAGGCCGCACCGCCGACCACGGCCTCCTCCTCGGCACCGACGACGTCACCCGAGAATCCAGCTACGTCGGCCTCTCGCGCGGACGCGAGTCGAACCGGCTCTACGTCGTGTCGACAGACTGCGACGACGACCTCGAACACCATGCTCGTGCCGACGACCGTGACGACCCGCGTCGGATCGTCCTCGACGCCCTCCACGCCACGAGCGGAAAGCAGCTCGCCACCGACCTCACCCCCGGCCACGACAACGGAGCCGACATCGGCTGGTGAACCGAGAGCGCTCGATCGAGCTCCTGCCGGACTATGACATATTGATGCCTCTGTGATCGTCAAGGCCCTGTTCGTCGGTGTCTGGGCGCGGCGACGCAGGGCCGGTGGATCAGGTCGTGGTCGAGTCGTAGCGTTCGTGTCGGGTCCGGGAAGTGACCTGTCCGAAGAGCCGGCGTTCAGGATGTGAGCCGGTCACGCTGGAGCAGAGCCGTTCCTGGTCGTCCTCCCGGACCCATCCGCGTTCAGGCCCGACGAGCCCGGTCGGTTGCGGAAACGAGGTGGCGGTAGACGACGTTGGAGAGCTGCCGCTTCAACGCCCGCAGCGCTTCCTTCGAGGCCTTGCCCTCGGCAATCTTACGGTCGAAGTAGGCGCGGCCTCGAGCCGGGGGAGGTGGACGAGCAGGGTGTAGCGGCTGGAGCGCTCGACGACGGTGCCGATCGCGGAGCGACCCGGGCCGATGATGAGGTCGCCTTCCCAGTGTCCGGGCACGGCCCGGTCGTCGGCTTCGGTGGGCCGCTCGCTCGACACGACGTTGGGTGTCACGTGGCCCTGCGGTCGGTTGCGGGCCCGTTCGCGGGGCTTGCGCAGGGAGCGCCCGGTGCGCAGGCATGCGACCAGCTCCTGCTTGAGCGCTCCTCTGCCTTCGATGTAGAGCGCCTGGTAGATCGCCTCGTGGCTGATGCGCATGTCGTCATCATCGGGGAAGTCGATGACGAGCCGTCGTGAAATCGTTCAGGGCTCCATGCGGTGGCCCACCGACAGTCCGCTCAGTGCGGCTTGTTCAACCCTTTCCAGGTCGTCGGTGGACCGGCCACCGCAGTCGGGGCGGGTGAGCTCGCCGCTCAGTCGTTCCCGCACGTACTCACGTAACCGCGGGTTCGTGGCAAGTTTCGCCGGCTTCGGTCGCTTGGCCGCGGCCAGGCCTCGATCGTGGAGGTCTCGGATGCCAGCGAGGAACAGCTTGCCGTCGATGCACGCGAACTCCGTGATGTCGGCGGCCCACCGCAGATCGGCGCGCTCCGCGGTGAAGTCCCGCTTTAACAGGTCCGGGGCTGGCACGTGCGCCGGGTGGCGACCTCGACGCCAACGGCGGCGGGCGTGCGCTCCGATCAGCCCGTCAGCAGCCATCAGGCGGGCGACCCGTTTGCGGCCGACGCGGTGACCAGCCCGACGGAGCCGACCCCACACCCGAGGCGCCCCGTAGGTGCACCGCGACGACTGGTGGATCTCGCGTATCTCGACCAGCAGCTCGGCGTCGGCCAGTTCGCGTGTCGACGGCTTGCGGGTGCGCCACGCGTAGAACGACGACCGGGACACTCCGGTGACGCGGCACAGGTCGACGACGTGGTACTCGGCTTGCTGATCCTCGACGAACCGGAAGCCGGTCACCGGTTCGTCTCCGGTGCGAAATAGGCGGCCGCCTTGCGGAGGATCCCGTTGTCGATCCTCAACTGGGCCGACTCCTTGCGCAGCCGCTTCGACTCAGCGCGTTCCGACTCCGACAACGCGTCCGGGTCAGCATCCCGAGCGTCGCGTTCACGATCGGCTTTCGCCCAGTTCCACAAGGTGCCCTCGGCGATCTCGACGGACCTGGCCACCTCCGCGACCGGTCTGCCCGAGCCCTTCACCAGGTTCACGGCCTCCCGACGGAACTCCTCCGGGCGCTTCGCTGGACGACCCATCGGGTCTCCTTCCACCAGGGTCTCCCCCAGAATCAGGTGTCCACCGAAGCGGGGCAACTCCAACCCGCCGGCGGGCGAACGGTGACAACTCATCACGCGGCAGTCCCGTGTGAGCGGCCGGACCGTCCACCCTCGCACATCTTTGCCGTGATTCGACCGGTGGAACTGCTAGCGTCGCTCCTGGAGAAGTGCTTATCGGCGGAGGCCGTTAGCGCACCTACGGGAGAGGGTTGACATGCGAGTCACAAGATTGCGTGGGTTCAAGGCGGCCACTGTTGTAGCCGTGAGCGGGGCTGGCGCCGGACTGGGCTCGACGCACGCGGGCGCAGCTGCGCTGCCAACGGCAGATGGTGTCGCTGAGTCGTCGCAGAAGCTCCCGGGAGTCGGGATACCTCTTGGCACGTCGGACGGGATTACCGTCTACGACTCGTCCGGCGTCAAGCAGGGAGAAGGACTTGCCGACGTAGATTCCGCTCGCTCGATTCCGCTAGAACCCGCGGGAGACGACGCGCCGGTTGGTCCGCTGGTGCTGCCTGGCAAGTTGCCGCCGGACGCGAAGGCTCAGCCCGCCGAGACAGCTGCACCAGCGGCCGGACCAGTAGCTG
>CAJANQ010000352.1 GCA_903941145.1 uncultured Actinomycetes bacterium | reverse complement strand
CGCCGCCCTTGGTGGCCGTCACGTCGCGGGACTTGGTGATGGTGAAGCGGAAGGTCGTCCCGGTCACCCCGTCGAGCGGCACTGTGACGACGGTCGTGGCGCCCCGGGGCTCGCCGGTGCCGCTTGAGATGCCCGGCAGGTCGATGCGGAAGGGGTCGCCGCCGTCGACCTGCAGGTCGATCTGGGTGGGGACAGAGTGGCGGCCGTCGGTCACGACCAGCAGCTGCAGCTCGGACGTGGTCTGGGGCGTCGGGTAGGTGACCTGGAGCCACTGGCCGGCGGCGGGACCGAAGGGTGTGGTCCACGCCGTGCCGTCGTCGCCGTCCACCGCAGCGCCGGCCCGGGCGGCAGGGACGCCGGCGAGCCGGCCGCTGGAGGTGGCCGTGATGCCGCCCTGGGACGAGTCGGGCAGGCCAAGGACCGCATCGACCTGCTCGTCGGGCAGACCGGCAGCCAGGCGGACCTTGCCGAACGGGGTGAACGAGCGGTTGGCGGGGACGTCGAACCGACGCCGCAGGACGAGCTCCTCGGTGCCGGCCAGCGAGTCGGCCGGGTCGACCCAGCGGCGTGTGAACAGGTACTGCAGCGGGAGCGTGGCGGCGTCCTTGCCGGCGCCCGTGAGCAGGTCGACCGGCAGCTGGACGAACTCGGTCGTGGCGGTCGCGACACCGGGGATGGACACCTCGGCGATCCCGACGTCGCTGATGCCGTCGAACCGGGACAGCGGTCCCAGGTTGGTCTGGGTGACGGTCAGCCGCAGCCGGGAGAACTTCTGGCGGGGGAACTGCACGGTCTGGCCCGGCGGCGTGAGCGACTCGTCGCCGAGGCCGACCGGCAACGGTGTGCCTCCGTCGAAGCTCAGCTCCATCCCGGTGATCCAGCGGTTGCCACGTCGCTGCGACTGCAGGATGGTCAGCTGGCCGGCCGTGACCGGCCGGTCGAAGGTGAGCTCGAGGAACTCGCCCTCGGCCTTGGCGAAGGCTGCGGTGCGCCACGCGGTGGCGGGGTCGCCGTCGACGGCGTTCGCAGCCCGGTCGGCCGGGGTGTAGCTCACTGGGTTCCCGTACCGGCTGGCCGCCGCGTCCACCGGACCGTCCTGCTGCGTGACGGTGCGGCTGGCGTCGGTGGACCCCGGGAACACCTCGAGGCGGTTGTCGGCGGCGTCGACGACGAGCGGCTGCTCGCCGGCGCGTTCGGTGTAGCCGTCGTTGTCCCGCACGGTGCCCCAGCGTCGGGCCTGGCGCCGGTTCGTGTCGGTCACGACGAGCGAGGCGCCAGGCTGTCGGAGGCTCTGGCGCAGGAGCGGCTGGTCCTGGACGAGGGTCCCTGCGTAGAGCACCGGTCGGTCGGCCTGCAGCCCGCCCGACGCGGCAAGTGCGACGATGCCGGACCCGTCGCCCGAGAGCAGCACGGGCGCCGTCGCGGACGCGGTCCGGGCGACCGGGCGGCGGTCCTGCACCGGGAAGACCGACACGGCGGGCGGTTCGGTGCCGTCGTCGGCGGGCTCGGCCAGGTCCACCCCGTCGGTCTGCGGCAGGGCGGGGTCGGGCCGGTTCTCTGTGCGGGGCCCGAAGCTGCGGGGCCGGCCGATCCCGTCGGCCGACGTCAACAGGCGGTAGGTCGGCCGTGGCCGGGGGGTGCGGAACCGTTCGTAGGCCAGGTCGGCACGGTGCACGATGCTGCCCACGCCGAGCAGCCGTGCGAGCGGGGCGATGGTGTCGGGGTCGACGCTGCCCTGCTGGAGCGGTGTGTCGTAGGCGTTCAGCAGGTCGGCCGACGGGGGAGTGCCGTACGGAATGAGCTCCCGGGCGACGTACTCGCGGTCGGTCAGGCCGGGCGTGACCGGGTCCACGGTGTTGCCCCAGCGGTAGGAGGCAAAGTCGGTGCCCGGCAGCTCAAGGGCCCGGGTGGACCGGTCGCCGCGGTCCAGCGCGGCGCCGACCTTCTTCCAGTAGGCGGGCACCTCCTCGGGGCGCTCGAGGTTCTGGTCGACCATCTGGCCGCGGAAGAGCCAGCTCGCGTTGGCGCAGACCGCGACCAGCACGAGGAAGCTGACCGGCAGGTGCCACCCAGGCCACCGGCGCGAGACGGCCGCGACCCCGGCGCCCAGGAAGACCGCCAGACCGAGGGCGACGAGCGGGACGGCGCGGGGCGTCGAGCGGAACGCGAGCCCGGACTCGGTCGTCGTCCACGCCTTGAACACCGCGCCGTAGAGCGACGGGCTGTCCCACGGGTGGCTGCCGACCGACACCACGACCCCGATGCCGACCAGCAGCGCGAAGTAGCCCCGGTGCGTCCACCGCGTGAGCAGCGCTGCGACGGCGGCCAGGCCGGGCAGGGCGAACGAGAGGGCGAGCGCCGGCACCGCCTGGGTCATCGTGACGGCAGG